>JBGASS010000451.1:0-2250 GCA_044229555.1 Holophagaceae bacterium | reverse complement strand
ATGAAAGCGCACCTGATCCTGAAGGACGGCACGATCTTCCGGGGGCGGGCGCCATTGGGCTTCGGGGGCGGCGGGGAGGCTGTGTTCACCACGGCCATGGCCGGGTACCAGGAGATCCTCACGGACCCCAGCTTCGCCGGGCAGATGGTCACCATGACCTTCCCCGAGCAGGGCATCTACGGCATCCACGCGGACCTGAACGAGGCCCCGCGGCCCTGGGCCACGGCCCTGCTCTGCCGGCGCCTGTCCGGCATCGCGGACCACACCCTCTCCGAAGGCGACTTGGGGGCCTGGCTGAAGCGCCACCGGGTGCCGGTGATGACGGAACTCGATACCCGGGCCCTCACCCAGCACCTCCGGGATGCGGGCTCCCAGCCGGGTCTCGTCTGGACCGAGCCCGAGGGCAGTGTGGAGGCCGGTGCCCTCAAGGCCGCCGCCCTGCCGGACATGTCGGGCCAGGCCCTCTGCGGCGAGGTCAGCTGCAGGGACCGCTACGAGCTCCCCCTGGAGGGCGCCCGGTTCCGGGTTTCCGTGCTGGATGGGGGCATCAAGGCTTCGATCCTCAAGCAGCTCACCGCCGCCGGTCTCGCCCTGGAGGTCTTCCCCTGGGACACGCCGGCCTCGGAGCTGCTGGCGCCGCGCTTCCACGGGGTCTTTCTCAGCAACGGCCCCGGGGATCCCGGCGCCCTGCCGGGCATGCAGACGGAAGTCGAGGCGCTCATTGGCCAGCGGCCGATATTTGGCATCTGCCTGGGCCACCAGCTCCTGGGCCACGCCTTCGGCGGCCGCACCTTCAAGCTCAAGTTCGGCCACCGGGGCGCCAATCAGCCGGTCCACGACCTCATCACCGGGAAAGTGGAGATCACCGCCCAGAACCACGGCTTCGCCGTGGACGACGAAGGCCTGCCGCCGGAGCTCGAAGTGACCCACCGCCACCTCAGCGACGGCACCATCGAAGGCCTGCGGCACAAATCCCTGCCCATCTTCTCCCTGCAGCACCACCCGGAGGCCAGCCCGGGTCCCCACGACGCGCGGGGCGCCTTCGGCCGCTTCGTGACCATGCTGGAGGCCGCGAATGCCTAAGCGCACCGACATCCACACCGTCCTGGTCCTGGGCAGCGGCCCCATCCAGATCGGCCAGGCCTGCGAGTTCGACTACTCGGGGACCCAGGCCCTGAAGGCCCTGCGGGAGGAGGGCATCCGCACCATCCTCCTGAATTCCAACCCGGCGAGCATCATGACCGACCCCTCCCGGGCCGACGCCACCTACATCGAGCCCCTGACGCTGGCGGTGCTGGAGAAGGTGCTGGAAGCCGAAAGGCCCGACGCCATCCTGCCCACCGTGGGCGGGCAGACGGCCCTGAACCTGGCGATGGAGGCCCACCAGTCGGGGCTCCTGGAGCGCCGCGGCGTGCGCCTCATCGGCGCCCAGCCGGAAGCCATCGCCAAGGGCGAGGACCGGAAGCTCTTCAAGCAGCTCATGGACGAGCTGGGTCTGGAGACCTGCCGGGGCGGCTTCGCCCACACCATGGCGGAGGCCAAGGCCCTGGTGGAGGCGACGGGCTTTCCCGCCATCATCCGGCCCTCCTTCACGCTGGGAGGTTCGGGCGGCGGCATCGCCTACAACATCGAGGAGTTCGAAGTCATCTGCGCCCGGGGCCTGGACCTCTCGCCCACCAAGCAGCTCCTCATCGAGGAAAGCATCCTGGGCTGGAAGGAGTTCGAGCTCGAGGTCGTCCGCGACCTGGATGACAACGTCGAGGTCATCTGCTCCATCGAGAACCTGGACCCCATGGGCATCCACACCGGGGATTCCATCACGGTGGCGCCGGCCCTGACGCTCACGGACCCCGAATACCAGCGCATGCGCAACGCGGCCCTGGCGGTCATCCGCGGCGTGGGGGTGGAGACCGGCGGCTCCAACATCCAGTTCGCCCTGAACCCGAGCGACGGCCGCATCATCGTCATCGAGATGAACCCGCGGGTCTCCCGGAGTTCGGCGCTGGCGTCCAAGGCCACCGGCTTCCCCATCGCCTGGGTGGCCACCAAGCTGGCCCTGGGCTACCGCCTCTGGGAGCTGCCCAACGCCATCACCAAGAAGACCAAGGCCGCCTTCGAGCCCGTGCTCGACTACGTGGTGGTGAAGATCCCCCGCTTCACCTTCGAGAAGTTCCCCACGGCCCAGGCGGTGCTCGGCACCCAGATGAAGAGCGTGGGCGAGGTCATGGCCATCGGCCGCTCCTTCCAGGA
>JBGASS010000450.1:0-2250 GCA_044229555.1 Holophagaceae bacterium | reverse complement strand
TGGCGGCAGTAGCCCGTCAGATCGCCACGGAGGACCGGGCCGGCCGCCGCTCGGGGGCGCCCTCGGCGGTCACGACGCAATTCCGGCCCCGGTGCTTGGCGGCGTAGAGGGCCTGGTCCACGGCGGTGAAGAAGGCCGCCGGGTCGTTGTCCACCGGGAACCCGACGCCGAAGCTCATGGACGGGAAGACGGACTGGCCGGATTCCAGGAGGATGGGCTCCTCGTCGATGCGGCGGCGCAGCTTCTCCGCCACCTCCGCCCCGGACTTGAGGGTTGTCTCCGGCAGCAGCATCGCGAACTCCTCACCGCCGATGCGGAAGGCCAGGTCCGAGCGGCGGAGGGTCCGGCGGATGCGCGAGGCGAGGGTCTCGAGGACCTTGTCGCCGGCCATGTGGCCGAAGCGGTCGTTGATGAGCTTGAAATGGTCCACGTCCCCCAGGAGCAGGACGAAGCCGCGCTTGTGGCGCTCCCACTGGTTGAGGTGGTGCTCCAGGTTCTGGTTGAAGGCGCGGCGGTTGAGCAGGGCGGTCAGGGGATCGGAGAGCACCTCGTCCCGGAGGGAGGCCGCCTCCATCTCCAGCAGCACCCGCCGTTCCTTGAGGTCCAGGAGGTGGCGCTCGAACTCCCGCTGGACGGCCCGGCCGTGCCGCCATTCCAGGCCCCGCCGGCAGGCGTGCAGGAGGAAGGGGCCGGAGAGGGGCAGGGTCAGCCATTCCGCGGCGCCGGACAGCAGGATCCGGCGTTGGGCCGGTTCGTCGGGAAGGGGTCCGAGGACGATGGGGTAGCTGTCCGGGGCGGCCTTGCGCAGGGACTCGATGCGGGGGACCACCGTCAGGGGGTCCTTGCCCAGCCCGAGGATGACGATGGAGGCCCCCAGCTCCTCCCGGCGGGCCAGCAGGTCCTTTCCGCCGCAGGTGTGGAGGTCGAAGTGGAAATGGCCCAGCAGGTCCCGGAGGTGGGCGGTCTCCCCCGCCGGCAGTCCCGTGGCGAGCACCGGGGTGGCCGCGGCATCGACGGGGCGGGTGACGCCGCCCAGGGCCGGCCCGAGCAGGTCCAGCAGCGCCTGGATGCCGGCCTCGGCCAGCAGGTGCCCGTCGGCGCCCGCCGCCTCCAGGGACTGGAGTTCGGCCTCATCGGGGGCCAGGGCGTGGATCAGGTAGATGGGCAGGTTCTGGAAGAGCATCCGGGTCTCGCCCCGGAGCAGGGCGCAGAAGCGGAGGCCGTCCATGGGATCGGCGTGGCGGTCCACCAGGATGACCTGGGCCGAGACCCAGGCCTCCCCGGCCAGGGCGCTGAGGGGATCCGGCAGGTGCAGAACGCGGTGTCCCCGCCCCTCGAACGCGGTTCGCAGGCGGTCCACCAGAGCTGCTTGGGCCGTGACGGCTAGGATGTCCATGGGGTGGGATTATCTCGCGCTCAGCTTAGCCGCCTTGCCCTTGATTTACGCGGGAAACCAGGGGTCTGGATGAACCCGATCCGCATCTGGACGAACGGCTGCATTTAGCCTTCGGAACCGGACCCCTCCGAGGGAGGCTCGGGGACGGGGCCGGCGTCCCGGGCTACCCGTTCCGGTAGACCCGCGCCATCCGGCGGTGCAACCCGCAGGACGGGGCCCCCTCCGCGATCGAGCGACGCGAGGAGCGGGAGGACAGGACTAGATGTCCTGTCCGATCGGGGGTGGTCGGCGGAGCCGGATCAGGCGGGTCGGTAGACCCGCGCCATCCGGCGGTGCAACCCGCAGGTCAACTCGTAGGGGATCGTCCCCATCAGCAGGGCGCTCCGCTCGATGGAGTTGGGCTGGTCGGGATCCGCGCTGAACAGGACCATGGGATCCCCTGCCTGGATCCCGACGTCGATGGGCAGGGCCACGGTCAGGTAGTCCATGGAGATCCGGCCCACCACCGGGAAGAAGCGGCCCTGGAAGCCGGCCACGGCCCGGTTGCCCAGGTCCCGGCGGTAGCCGTCGGCGTAGCCGCAGCCGAGGGTGGCGATCTGCAGGGCGTGGGGGGCCACGAAGGTGCGGCCGTAGCCCACGGTGGTGCCCGCGGGGACGGTCTTCACCCGGGCCACCTCCGCCACGAGGCTGAGGGCTGGTTCCAGGCCCAGGGCCCGCCCTTCCGGCAGGACCGTGAGCCCATAGAGGGCGAGGCCAGGACGGGCGTGGGTGTCGCCGTCGAGGAGCCCCTTCACGCAGGCGTCGCTGTTGGCGTGGTGGATCTGGCGGAAGGCCAGGCCCGCGTCCTTCAGGAG
>JBGASS010000449.1:0-2270 GCA_044229555.1 Holophagaceae bacterium | reverse complement strand
CGAGCCCCAGGCTTAGGTAAAGGCCCCGGGTCCGCTCCTGGGGGCTCAGGTAGGCGTTGCGGCTGCTGAGGGCGAGGCCAACCTTCTCGCGGACCGTGGGCACCACCACCACGTCCACCGGCAGGTTCAGGTCCCGCACCATGCGGCGGATCACCGCGCACTGCTGCAGGTCCTTCTGGCCGAAAAAGGCCAGGTCCGGCTGCACCATGTTGAAGAACTTGGCCACCACGGTGGCGACCCCGCGGAAATGGCCGGGCCGGAAGCGCCCGCAGAGGGGCTCGGCGATGGGGCCCGGCTCGATGAAGGTCTGGAAGTGGCTCGGGTACATCTCGGCGGCCTCGGGGAGGAAGAGCACCTCCACCCCCATGCGCAGGCAGAGGCTCTGGTCCCCCTCCAGGTCCCGGGGATAGGTCGCCAGGTCCTCGCTGGGCCCGAACTGGGTCGGGTTCACGAAGATGCTCACGACGGTGGCGCCGCAGCGCTGGCGGCTGTGCTGGATGAGGGTGCCGTGCCCCTCGTGGAGGAAGCCCATGGTGGGCACGAAGCCGATGCGATGGCCCTCCTCCCGCAGCGCCTTGAGGGCGATGCGCAGCTCGGCGACGCTTCGGACGACACGCATGGCTGGAAAGGGCTCCTGGGACCGGCGCCGGTTCCCTAGGTGCGGGGCTTCCAGGCGTCGAGGGCGGCTTGGGCGGATTCCGGAAGGTTATAGGACTCCGGGGGGCCGGGGAAGGCCCCGGCGCGCACGTCGGCGCTCCACCGCTCCAGGGCTTCCCGCAGCAGCCCGAAGCCGTCCGCGTAGCGCCGCACGAATTTCGGGGAGGTGCCGGGAATGAGGCCCAGGATGTCGTGGAGCACGAGCACCTGCCCCGAGCAGTGCGGGCCCGCGCCGATCCCGATGGTGGGGACCGCCAGGGTCTCCGTGATCCTTTTCGCGAGGTCCGCGGGGATCCCTTCCAGCAGCACCGAGAAGCAGCCGGCTTCCTGCAGGGCGAGGGCGTCCTCCAGGATCCGCACCGCCGCCTCGCCGTCCCGGCCCTGGACCTTGTAGCCCCCCATGGCGTGCACGCTCTGGGGCGTGAGGCCCAGGTGCCCCATGACGGGGATCTCGGCCTCCACCAGGGCCTTCACCACCGGAAGGCGCCGCGCGCCCCCCTCCAGCTTCACCGCCGCCGCCCCGCGCTGGAGGAAGCCGCCGGCGTTGCGGATGGCCTCCTCGGCGCCCAGGTGGTAGCTCAGGTAGGGCAGGTCCCCCATCAGCAGGGCCGCGGGCTTCGTGCGCGCCACCGCCTCCAGGTGGTGGTTCATCATGGCCATGGTGACCGGCAGGGTGTTGTCGAAGCCCAGGCAGACATTGCCCACGCTGTCCCCCACGAGGATGACGTCCACCCCCGCCGCGTCCGCCAGCCGGGCGGTCACCGCGTCGTAGGCGGTGGTCATGACGATGGGCCGCCCCTCCGCCGCCAGCTTCAGAAGACCGGGGATGGTGGCCGGGGGGCGATGTTCGCTGGCCGGCCGCTCGTTCTGATGGCTCATGGACCCTCGGGACCGCCCAGGGGAGGAATGGAGGCCTGGGTGGGCGTCCAGTCTGCCAGGGGATCCACGCGGTCGGGCAGGATGAAGCGCAGGCCGCAGCTCTCCACCGTGCCCTTGAACTGGTGCATGTCGGGGCGGCCCAGGAAGGTGGATTCCTGGCTTTCGGGAATGCGCGTCCAGAGTTCCTGCAGGCTCGGGAAGGCGTCCTGGAGGCGCGACCGGGCGCCGAGCTTCTCGCCCCGCTTCACGAGGAGGTCGGCGCCCTGGGCCGAGGCCTCGAGCACCACCGCGGAGAAGCGCATCTCGCGGCCGGCGGCGAGCACCTCGCCCCAGGCGTCCAGGGTCTCGAAGGCCACCGCGTCCGAGGCCTCCGCGCAGCCCAGGAGCAGGGCGTGGGCGCGGTGCCACTCCATCTCGAGCCAGCGGGACCCGCTGCCCTCCACGAGGCCCTTGAGCATCTCGAGCTGGGTCCAGCACTCCTCCAGATCCGTGGGCAGGCCGGTGCGGGCCTGGTTCTCCTTGGCCTCGTGGGCGGCGGACTGGAGGAAGCGCAGCAGGGCGAGGCGCTGGCGGAAGAGGAGGCCGGCGCTGTCGAAGAGGAATGCCGAGGCCTTGTAGAGGCGCACGGCGTCCTTCCAGGCGGACTGGTAGCCGGCGATCTCCGCCTGGAGGAAGGCCTGCTCCCCCTGCTCCAGGGGACTCACACCCTGCTGGGAGGCCATCAGGGCCTGGAG
>JBGASS010000448.1:0-2282 GCA_044229555.1 Holophagaceae bacterium | reverse complement strand
CTGCCGCCGGACGATTCAGTGGCATTGGACCGGGATCCCCTGTCCTTTTCTTCCTGATCGCTGACATCTCCTGGAGACGTCGATCCCCAGCTACGATAGGCTGATTAAAATTTATACAGTCCCACCTCCAAATGCCCTTGCCGAGCCTCCGGAGCAGCCTTAAGTTCTCGTCATGTAACTTTTAAAAATATCTTCATGAGGTTCTTCCCCCACCCATCCTTAACACCACGTACGAGGCTATCCATGAAACACGCACCCACCCCCCGAAGTGGATTCAGCCTCATCGAGCTCATCGTGGTGCTGGCCATCGTGGCGGCGCTGGCCATCGCCGGGGTCTACACCATGGGCGGCCGCCCGAACGCCGCGGTGCGCTCCACCCTCGACGAGATCGAAGGCACCATCATGGGCGCCCAGAAGCTGGCCTCCGCCACCGGCAAGGACGTCTACCTCGTGGCCGACGGGGTCTGGGATCCCAAGGCCGCCAACTACTTCATCCTCGCCTACGACATCGTCAAGCCCGCGGACATCGCCACCAACCCGACCAATCCGAGCCTCTGGCCCGCCGCGGCCCGGACCCGGATCATCGCGAACGCCCGGACGCCCCTCGGGAACACCAACGATCCGGCGGGCGTCTTCCAGCTCACCTTCAATCCCACCTCCAAGAGCCTCGTTCGCGATCAGCTGTACTCCGGCGTGGTCATCGGGGCCTCCGCCTGGAAGACCACGGCCCTCGGCGGGGTCACCGACCTGCCGTCCACGACCGTGGGCATCACCCCTACTTTTGCCCCCGCGCTCACCTCCGCCAACCAGCTCTGCAAGGGGGCCACCAATTTCGTCACGGTCAGCGGCATGAACAAGCGCTTCATCAATGATTTCCACATCGCGGTGGTGGGGACGCGAAGCCTCAACGCCATGCCCGGTTCGGCGGTGGGATACGTCGTGGTCCCGGCGAACTCCGGGACCACCTACAAGTTCATCAATTCCGGCAAGGGTGTCGATAAACAGTGGAGGAGGCTGTGATGGACGCACGACGACGCGCCGCGACGCGGAGGAGCCAGCAGGGTTTCAGCATGGTCGAGCTGCTGCTCACGGCCTTCATCCTGGCGGTGGGGATCATGGGCCTCTCCATGCTGCAGATCCTGTCCCTGAAGGCCTCCCGCGGGGGCCGCAGCCTGAGCACCGCGGTGCTGGTGGCCGACAAGGTCATGGACCAGGTGGAGATGGAGGGCCGCCTCACCTGGCTCAACATCACCGCCAGCCAGTACTCGACGCCGGCGATCCTCACCACCAAGTACGTGAACTCCGCCGCCGCCGTGGTGGACACCTTCACCATCAAGGGGAAGCCCCTGGACGCCGTAGCCACGGATCCGGTCGATAACACGGCCTTCTTCACGGTGACCACGCAGCGTGTCAACGCCGCCGTGGGCGCCGCCGTCACCGGCGCCATGCACGACTACAACGTGACGGTGACCTTCTCGGACGCGACCGACGCCACCACCAACCTGCCGGTGACGCGCACCGTCCGGCTGACCCGGAGGATCCTCCATGGCTAAGCGCCGCTACCGCCTCCCTGGCCTCGCTGCCCGCGGCTTCTCCCTGGTGGAGATGCTGGTGGCGATGCTGTTCACCGGTCTTCTCATGGCCGGCATGGCCAAGGTATTCAGTTCAAGCCTTTCAACGTTCTACACCTCCGGGGAGACCCTTTCCAGCTTCCGGCGCAACCGGGCCGCCACGGACATGCTCTACGACGACCTCAACGCCGCGAGCATGTACATCACCAGCCTGTCCACCCCGCCCTCGGAAGTGGCGAACACCAACCCGGCCTTCTACGTCCTGCCCAACATGCCCATCGCCGGGGCCGGGGCCGACGATCCCCCCAGCGCGGACCAGCTCCTCTTCTACCTGGACCAGCCCCTGCCCTTCGAGGGCACCTACGCCCCAGGGGCCGGCGGGGGCGCCCGCAGCGCCACGGAGATCATCGCCGCCGGCGGCGCGGTGGCCGCGACGGACAACCAGTACGTGGTGGATTGCGGCGACGCCAACTACGCCAACCAGGTGAAGCTCGGCATGTCCATGGTCTTCAAGGACGCCTGGGAGAGCGCCTACATCACCGCCGCCACCCCCTCGGGGTCCTCCGTCACCGTCACCGTCGGCCAGAACGCTGCGGCCCTGGTCTCGGGCCTCGGCGCCACGGGAACGCCCTCCAAGAGCAAGCACCTGCCCGGCAGCGGCGTCCTCTTCTATACCCCGAGCCAGGCGGTGCGCTACAGCGTCCAGATCCG
>JBGASS010000447.1:0-2295 GCA_044229555.1 Holophagaceae bacterium | reverse complement strand
GGGCTCCGGGGGCGCGAGGGCCGCCATCCGCCGCCGGGCCGAATCCGACTGCTCGATGATCCGATCGAAGGCCCCGCTCTCCCCCCGGGCCAGCCCTGCCACCATCTCCTGGGCGGCCGCCTCGGGGCCGCCGGTGAACTGGCCCGGCGTGATGTGGTCCACCGTCTCGAAATAGGCCGCCACCGCGGCGCGGAGCGGATCATTGGCCTGGGGCAGGCCGCCGCCCGGGGAGGCCGGCGGGGTTGCAACCGGTGGGGCCTGCGAGGGCGCCGGGGACGGGATCCCCGGACTCGACGGTAGGGGGCCGGGAGCGGGGTTGATCGACATCGCCGGGACTTCGGCCCCCGACCCCTTCCTGCGTGCAGATTCCCGGCCGAGGAAGAAGACCAGGGCCAGGGCGAGGGCCCCGGTGGACACCGCCATCGCGACCAGGAGACCCCTGCTGACCGCCACCTTCGCCACCGGGCCTCCCGTTCCGGAGAAGTATCCTCCGAATCAGGAAGCGCGGCCTCCGCCGCGCTTCCCGTTCCGGTCCCGGAAACGGCCGGTCACTTGGTGATGCCCACCTGGCCCAGCATCCACGCCATCTCCCAGGCGCGGTCCTTGAGGGCGTCGTAGCGGCCCGAGGCGCCGCCGTGGCCGGCGGGGTCCATCTTGCACTTGAAGACGAGGGGATTGGCGTCGGTCTTGAGGGAGCGCAGCTTGGCCACGTACTTGGCGGGCTCCCAGTACATCACCTGGCTGTCGTTGAAGCTGGTGGTCACCAGGATGGACGGGTAGGCCTTCTTCGCGAGGTTGTCGTAGGGGCTGTAGGACTTCATGTACTCGTAGGCGGCCTTCTCGTTGGGATTGCCCCATTCCAGGTACTCGCCCACGGTGAGGGGCAGGCTGGCGTCCCACATGGTGTTCATGACGTCCACGAAGGGCACGGCGCTGTGGACGGCCTTGAAGAGGTCCGGCGCCATGTTGGTGACGGCGCCCATGAGCAGGCCGCCGGCGCTGCCGCCCTCGATGACGAGGCGGTCCTGCGAGGTCCACTTCTGCGCCACCAGCCACTTCGCGCTGTCGATGAAGTCGTTGAAGGTGTTCATCTTCTTCATGAGCATGCCGTCGTCGTGCCAGGCCTCGCCCATCTCGTTGCCGCCCCGGATGTGGGCCACGACGTGGACCATGCCCCGGTCCAGGAGGCTGAGGTTGTTGGAGCTGAAATTGGCGTTCATGCCGAAGCCGTAGGAGCCGTAGGCGTAGAGCCAGAGCGGGTTTGAGCCGTCCAGCTTCGTCCCCTTGCGGCAGGTCACCGAAAGCGGCACTTTCACGCCGTCCCGGGCGGTGGCCCAGAGGCGCCGGCACTCGTACCTCGCAGGATCGAAGCCGCCCAGCACTTCCTGCTGCTTCAGCAGGGCGCGGGTCCGCCGGTCGAGGTCGTACTCGAAGACGGAGTTCGGGGTGATGGGGCTCTGGTAGTTGAAGCGGAACTTCGCGCTATCGAATTCCGGGTTGGCATCCCCGCCCGAAGCGTAGATCTCCTCGGGGAAGGCCAGCTCGTGCCAGGCTTGGAGCTTGAAATCCAGCACGGAGAAGCCCCGCAGGCCCGCCTTCTTGGTGTGCACGACCGCGTGGCCCTTGAAGAGATCCAGGTCCTCCACCAGGGTGTCGGCCCGGTGGGGCACGAACTCCCGCCAGTTCTTCTCGGAGGGGTCTGCGACGGGGGCGGTCACGATGCGGAAGTTCTTCGCATTGCGGTTGGTGCGGATGTAGAAGAGGCCGTCCCGGTGGTCCACGTCGTACTTGTGGCCCTTCTCCCGGGGCAGGAGGACGCTGAAGGTTTCGCCGGGCCTGTCCGAGGGCAGGACGCGCATCTCGTAGGTGTCCGTGGAGACGATGGCCAGGACCTCGTACTTCTGGTCGCGGGTGCGGCCCAGGAAGGCCCGGAAGAGCTCGTCCTTCTCTTCGTAGACCTTCTCCGGCTTGCCGCCCGGCCGGAGGCGCCAGAGGGTGTCGGACCGCTTGGTCGTGGCGTCCTCGGTGGTGTAGAAGATCGTCCGGTTGTCTGCGGCCCATTGGACGGAGGTGACGCGCTCGGCGAGGGCCTCGCTGGTCTTGCCGGTGCCGAGGTCCTTCCGGAAGAGCTTGAACTGCCGGAAGCCGGTGACATCGGTGGAATAGAGCAGCTGCCGGCCGTCGTCGCTCACATTGAAGGCGCCCAGTCCCAGGAACTTCAGGCCCTTCGCCAGCTCGTTCTGGTCCAGGAGCACCTCCTCCTTGGCCTGCTTGTCCATGCCTTCGGCGCTGCCG
>JBGASS010000446.1:0-2469 GCA_044229555.1 Holophagaceae bacterium | reverse complement strand
CGCCCCGGCCAAGGCCCGGCACCACTGGCTCCGGGCCCGCCGGGAGGCCGAGCATCTTCGGACGGAGACCGTGCACGGCCTCGCCCTGGGGGTGCTGCAGAACCGTGCCCGGAGCGCGGAGGACGCCACCCGGGAGCTCCTGGACGCGGAGGATCCGCGCCTCCTGGCCCTGTTGCGCCGCGCGGGGCGGCGGGTGCTCATCCTCCCCGCCGCCGATCCCGATCACCTGCTGGCGCGGCGGCTGCTGGCCTGGCTGGAGGTCCGGGAGGGCCAGGCGGAACGTTGGGCGCGGGTGGCGGCGGCCCTGGACGCCCACACGGACGCCTCCGGCGGGTGGCGGGACGCCTCCGCCCTGGAGGACGCGCGCGAGACCTTCTGGGCCCAGGCGCGGGAAGGGCTGGAGGCCTACCGGGCCTTCGCCGAGAACCCGGACCTCGCGGGGAAGGTGAAAAAGGGCGGAGGCTTGCACGCCAACTTCGAAACGTATGGCCGTCGCAAGTTCGGGCCCCTGCCCCGGCCGGACGCGACGCCCGCGGCGCTGCTGCGCTTTTGGCAGCAGTGGTTCGAGGCCTTCCCCAAGGAGGGCGGCGGCCTCCCGAACTACTACTCGGAGGCCTACGGCGCCGCCATGGGCGAGATCCAGGCGGCCCTGCCCGAGCTGCTGGAGTTCTGGCTGGGCCTCCTGATGGAGCGGGTCCTGCAGGCCTTCGAGGCGGAGAAGCAGGCCCGGGGCTGGCGCAGCTACGGAGACCTGGTGCGGGACGCGCTGCGGGCCCTCCGGGCGGGCCCCCCGGACCCTGCGCCGCAGCTGCTGCTGGTGGACGAATACCAGGACATCAACCCGGCCCAGGAGGCCTTCCTCCAGGCCCTCGGCGCCGCCGCCGCCACCGTTCGGGTCGGCGACCGCAAGCAGGCCATCTACGGCTTCCGCGGAGGGAGTGGCCGTATACAGACGCAAGGCTCGCCGCGGCCGCCTCGCGGGGGATGCCTGCGGCTGCCGGTGAACCACCGCTCCTACCTCGGCGCCGGTGGTGGCGGTGGCCAACACCTTCGTCGCCGATCTCATGCCGGCCCTCGATCCGGGTGCCTTCGATCCGGACGGCCTGCAGACGGATCTGGGGCGTGGCGCCGGCGCGCCCATGGTGGCCCTCGCACGGGTGGATTCGGAAAGGCCCCTGAGCGCGGACCTGCCGGCGGCCGCGCCCTGGATCGCCGCCTTCGCCACCGAAGCGGGGTGGGTCGGCCTCGGCGCTGCCGGGGAGGCGGGGGGCCCGCGGCGCCGGGCCCTGCTCCTGCCCCGGCGCACGGGCCTGCCGGCCCTGCGGCGCCTGCTCCAGGCCCAGGGCGTGGAACCCCTGGTGGTGAGCCAGGACGGCTTCTGGGACAGCCCCGGGGTGCGGACACTGATGAACCTGCTGGAGTGCCTCGCCCGGCCGGAGCGGCCCGGACCGCTGCTGGCCCTGCTGCGGGTCCCCTGGTTCGGCTGCGCGGATCCCTGGCTGCTGGCGGCGGCGCCCGCCCTGTCGAAGGGTTGGTTGGCGTCCGAAGCGGACGGCCTGCGGTCCCCCTGGGGCGAAGCCCAGGCCTGGCTGCGGGACCTCGCGACCCGCACCACCCAGGAGGTCCTCGGCCTCGCCCTGGCGCGGCCGGGCCTCCTGGAAGCCCTGGAGGCCCTGGCGGTCCATGGGCGCCTGGAGCCCCAGCGCGCGCGAAGGAACCTGGACCGCTTCCTGGGCCTGGCCATGGAACTGCCGGCCCACCCCGGCCTCGCCTGGATGGAGCTTTCCCGGCGGCGCCTGAAGGCGGAAGGAGACGCGCCCCCTTCGGAGGCGGCCGCGCCTTCCGCCCTCCTCATCCAGACCATCCACGCCGCGAAAGGCCTGGAGTACGACGACGTGATCCTGCCCATGCTGAACTACGGGCCGAAGGGCATCCGCAAGGGCGAGTTGGGGCGGCTGGAGGGCGGCCGGCACCTGGTCCTCGGCTGGAAGCTCGGACGGGTGCCCGGACCTGGCTACCGCGGCCTGCAGGCCGAGGACGCCCGGCGGGTGAAGCGCGAGGAGCTCAACCTCCTCTACGTGGGCCTGACCCGGGCCCGGGAGCGCATGGCCCTGCTGCAGCAATGGCGCGTGACGGACGGCGCCGCGGAGGCGCCGCCGGCGGCCTCCGAGCGGCTGGCGCAGGACAAGGGCGTCCGCTGGCCGCACGTGGCGGAGGAGCTGGCCCGGCGGGTTCCGGACATCCTTCGCCTTGAGAAGGCGCCGCAACCGGCGGCTCCAGGCGTCCTTGAAGCCCCGCTTCCGTCCCTCGCGCCTCCGGCCCCCGGCGCCGCGACACCGCCGTCGCCGGCGGAGGCCATCCCGCCGGAGCGGGAGGCCCGCCGCCGGGAGGGTTCCGCCACCCACACCCTCCTGAGGGAATGCCTCGTGCGCGATGCCGCCGCGCCGGCCGCGGTGGAAGCCCACCTCG
>JBGASS010000445.1:0-2320 GCA_044229555.1 Holophagaceae bacterium | reverse complement strand
CCAACAAGGGCGAGATGTTCAGCGTCAACACCCAGGAGGACCGCACCCTCTTCTTCGACCTGCTCCCCATCAACCTGGGCTATATCTACGGAAACGCCATCCACCTCCAGATCTACACGGTGCCGGGCCAGGTCCAGTACGACGCCAGCCGCCGGGTGGTGCTGGGGGGCGCCGACGGCGTGGTCTTCGTGGCGGATTCCAGCGAGTCGAAGATGCAGGACAACGTGGATTCGCTTTCGAACCTGTACCACAACCTCAATGCCAACCGCCTGAACATCAAGCAGATCCCCTTCGTACTCCAGTACAACAAGCGGGACCTGCCGGACGCCATGGCCGTGGGCGTGATGAACCGCCGGCTGAACTTCCGCAACGTGCCCTACTTCGAGGCCGTGGCCAACAAGGGCGTGGGCGTGCTGGACACCTTCCTGGCCATCACCCGGGAGACCGTCAGCAGCACCTTCAAGAAGTACCACCTGGACAAGAAGATCAAGGACTTCGACGAGATGCTGAACCTCATCGATTCCAACGTCCGGGGCAGCATGCGGGAGCCCTCCCTGGCCCTGGAGGCGCCGGGACAGCCCGAGACCACGGTGCTCCGCCACAGCAACGTCTCCGTGGAGGACCTGCAGCCCGGCAAGGTGGCGGACGCCTCCGAGCTCCTGGAGGACGCCCTCAAGGCGAACATGGAGACGGCCCGGCTCTACTCCGAGCTCAAGTCCGCCAAGGACGCCCTGGAGCAGAAGGGCGCGGAGATGGCCCAGCTCTACTCCCAGCTCGAGCGCGCCAACGCCGACAGCCAGAAGACCCGGCGCTACCTGGAAAGCCTGATCCAGAGCGTGGGCGAAGCCATCATCTCCTTCGGGCCCGACGGGAAGATCCTCACCTGGAACAGCGCCGCGGAGCGGATCTTCGGCTACCTCCGCGCGGAGGTGGCGGGCCAGAACCTCTCGCTGATCCTGCCCCACTCCCGCAGCGGGGAGACGGAGCAGGCCATGGCCGTCGTGGGCCAGGGCCAGACCTTGAAGGATGTCCAGACCACCCGCCTGCGCAAGGACGGCCGCGAGTTCCCCACCGCCATCACCTACGCCCCGGTCAAGGGCGCCGACGAGCGCATCCTGGCCTTTTCCGCGGTGATCCGCGACCTGGACGAGCAGCGGAACCTCGAGCGCAAGCTCAGCGAATCGGAGGCGCACAGCAGCCTCGGCCGGGTCCTCGAGCCGGTCTTCAACGATCTGGTGGGCCGGCTCGCGCCCTTGCAGATCCAGGCCCGGGCGGTGCAGGAAAGCGCCGTGGACAGCGCCCACACGGGCCAGCTCAACCGGTTGGCCCAGGGCCTCGACAACCTTTCGGCGCGCATGCGGCCGCTGATGATGATCCTCAATCCGCCGACGCCCAGGCGGGAGCCGGCGTCGCTGAACGTCCTGGCCCAGGAGGCCGCGAAGAAGGTTGAGATGGAGGCCGCCGCCGCCGGCGTCGCCATGGAGACCGCCCTGGATCCGAACGTGGGGGAGACCGCCCTGGACGCGGAGCAGATCCGGGAAGCCCTGGCCGGGCTCCTGCGGAACGCCATCCAGAGCGCGGTCCGGGCGCCCCAGCGGCGGATCCGCCTGGCCACCCGCGCCGCCCACAACGCCTTCCACGTGGTGGTGCAGGACACGGGCCCCACGGTGCTCGCCGCCGACCAGGCGAAATACTTCGAGCTGGCGACGGTGGACGGCCCGGAAAGCCTTGGCCGCGTGCTGGCGGCGGTGGTGCTCCGCCAGCACGGCGGCCGGATCGCCCTGCGCAGCCAGGAAGGGTCGGGCAACGCGGTGCTCGGGGAGATCCCCTTCGCCTGATCCCGGGGCGGACCTCAGGCGAGGGCTTGGGCGTAGGCCTCCGCGAAGCGTTCGGCGTCCTCGGCCTTGAGGCCGCAGATGCCGACCCGGAGCCCCTCCTTCAGGGGGACCACGAAGACCCCCCGCGCCTTGAGGCGGAGGGCCGCCTGGTAAGGGTCCTTCGCCGGCAGGGTCACGAAGAAGCCGCCCTGCCAGGCGACGCCGGTCAGCTTGTGGCTGCGCAGGGCCGCGGACAGGGCCCGGGCCCGGGATTCCAGGACCTGGGACCAATGGCGGTGCTCGTCGTTCAGGCGCGCCTGGGCCTTGCCGTCCATGGCCAGGTGCATGACGAGGGACTGGGGGGCCCGGGGCGCATTGGAGAAGGCCCCGCGGCAGGACATCGAGAGAGCCGCCTGGAGGTTCGGGTCCCGGGCCCAAGGAAAGACCAGGGCTCCGGCCCGGGCGCCATAGAGGGTCAGGGCCTTCGAGATGGACAGGGCGGC
>JBGASS010000444.1:0-2327 GCA_044229555.1 Holophagaceae bacterium | reverse complement strand
CCGCGCGCGCGGCCCACTTCACCCGGTCCAGGGGCATCTCCGGGTCCAGCAGGCTGAGGTTGGCGCGGACCGTGTCGTCGAAGACGAAGGGCTCCTGCAGCACCACGCCCATCTGGCGGCGCAGGGCGTGGAGGTCGAGGGTCGCCAGGTCCTTGCCATCGAAGCGGATGGTCCCCGCGCTGGGGGTGTGCATGCCGAGGAGGAGCCGGGCGAGGGTGGACTTGCCGGCGCCGGTGCGGCCCACCAGGGCCACCTTCTCGCCGGCGCGGATCTCGAGGTGGATGTCCTCCAGGATCCAGGGCGACCCCTCGCTGTACCGGAAGCCCACGCCCTGGAGGGAGACGCCGCCCTGGATGCGCCCCGGGTCCACCTGGCCGCTGGCCTCCGGGAGGGTCTCCATGACGTCGTCGAGGCGCCGCAGGTGGTTGCCCAGGAACTGGAGCTCGGTGAAGGCGGAGAGCAGGGATTCCAGGGGGCCCATGAAGAGGCCCTGGAGGGTCAGGAAGGCCGTGAAGATGCCGATGGTCATGCGTTCCGCCACCACCTCCCGGCCGCCGATCCAGAAGACCGCCGCCGCCGTGGCCCCCGTCAGGAAGACCATGGCCTGGCCGGAGGCCGCGGAGAGGCGGAGCCGCTGGGTGCCCACGTTCATGCGCCGCACCAGGCGGTGGGTCCAGCGCCCCAGGATGAATTCCTGGGACGCCGAGGCCTTCACCGTCTCCAGGCCCGACAGGGCCTCGACGAGCACCGCCCGCTCCTGCCCCGACACCGCGAGCTCCGCGGCCATGAGCTGCTCGTTCCAGCGCCGGAGGAAGCCCATGACCGCGACCCGCGCCGCCGCGAGGGCCAGCACCGTCAGGCCGAGGACCTGGTGGTAGGCCAGCATCAGCGCCGCGTAGCCGATGAGCAGGAAGGAGTCCAGCAGGGCCGAGATGCTGCGGGAGGTGAAGAGGTCGCGGATCTGCGTGTTGCTCTCCACCCGCTGGAGCAGGTCGCCGGATTGCCGCTGCAGGAAGAAGCCCATGGGGAGGGACACGAGATGGCCCACGAAGCCCGTCATGAGGCTGCGGTCCAGGGTCACCCGGAGGCCCTGCAGCACGTAGGAGCGCAGCAGGGAGAGCAGGGACTGCCCCACCACCGCGCCGCCCAGGCCGAGGGCGAGGCCCCAGAGCCAGGGCTCGTGCCGCGGGAGGATGACCCGGTCCACCAGGATCTGGTTGGCCACGGGGAAGACGAGGCCCACGATCTGCAGCATCAGCGAGGCGCCGAGGGCCTGGGCCAGGGAGCCCCGGAGCCCGCGCAGCATGTCCAGGTAGCGCCGCAGGCTGGGGAAGGTGGCCGGGCGCGCGAGGAACAGGTCGTCGTCGGGGGCGAAGCAGAGGGCGACGCCGGTGAAGGAGGTGGCGAGCTCCGTGGCGGGCACGTGGCGCCGCCCCCCGGCCGGATCGACGATCCAGGCGCCTTTGCGGGTGAGGCGCTCCAGCACGAGGAAGTGCTTGAACTCCCAGTGGAGGATGGCGGGGAGGGGGAGGTCGTCCATGTGCTCGACCTCGACCTTCACCGCCTCCGCCTCAAGGCCGTAGCGCCGGGCCGCCTCCAGGATGCTGGCGGCGTTCGCCCCGTCCCGGCTGACCTTGCAGGCCTCGCGCACTTCCGGAAGCGGCGCGTGATGGCCCCAGAAGGCGAGGACGCTGGCCAGGGAGGCCGCGCCGCACTCCACCGCTTCCATCTGCGGGATGAAGGGGACTCGCCTCGCGGCCATTCAGTCGAACCAGCGCTTGAGGGGTTCGAGCACCATGGTGAGGATGCTCGTCCGGCGGAGCGTGTAGCGGGCCTGCAGCAGCATGCCGGGGCGGAGGAAGACCTGCTGCAGGCGCCGGGGCCGGCGCTCCTCCATGCTGATCTCCAGGCGGAAGGAGGGCGTCTCGAGCTTCGCGTCCTCACCCAGGGCCTCGCGGACTTCGTGGGGAGAGGCGAGGTCCGACCCGATGCGCGCGATCCTGCCCTTGAGGGTCCCGAACTCGGCGTAGGGGTAGGCCTCCATCTCCAGGGACACCTCCTGGCCGGGCTTCAGGTAGGCGCGGTCCTTTTCCGGCACGAAGGCCAGGATCTGGAGGGGCGAGCCCGCAGGGATGAGCTTGGCGATGGTCTGCCCGGGCTGGACGAGGTCGCCGGGCTTGGCCACCAGGGCTTCCAGGAAGCCGTCCACCGGCGCGCAGACCTGGGTCTGGTTGAGGGTGGATTCCAGGGCCTCCCGCTTGGTCTGCGCCCCCTGGACCTCCTGGGTCTGCTGCCAGAGGTGCTGCTGGCGCTGGGTCTCCAGGGCC
>JBGASS010000443.1:0-2328 GCA_044229555.1 Holophagaceae bacterium | reverse complement strand
GGGGAATGCGAGCTGCTCCGCGCCCGGGGCGGCGGCGGGGAGGAGGCCCTGAAGGCCGCGGAGACCGCCTTCGAGGCGGCGAGGCGCCTCAATCCCCGGCTCATGGTCGCCCACCTGGGGCTCGGCACCGCCGCGCTGCGGCGGGCGGAACGCCTGGGCCGCCGCAGCCGGCTCCCCGCGGCGGAGGCCGCCCTCCTGGAGGCCCATGCCATCCGCGGGGATCACTGGGAACCCTGCCTCCGGCTGGCGGAAGCGGCCCTGCTGCGATCCGGCCCCGGACCCGAGGCCCGGCGCTGGTGGGCGGAGGCCAAGACGCGCAATGCCCGCTCGCGGGAGGTCCTGGCCTTCGAAGCCAGGCTGCCGGGCCCAACGGCCAAGCGCTGAACCTACTTGGACGGAAGGACCTCCATGCCCATGAGGTGCCGGGGGCCGTCCGCGCGCTCGACCCAGAGCACGTGGGCGCCGAAGGCCCGGGACAGGGCCAGCAGGCCTTCCTTGGCGTCCGCCGGCAGGGCGGAGCGCAGCTCGGGGTGCACGGTGAGGCGCACGGTGCTGCCCCGGAGCCGCTCGCCCATCCGGGCCATCTCCCGGTAGACCTTCAGCAGGATCGTTTCGGGGCTGGGCATGCGCCCGCTGCCGCCGCAGAGGCCGCAGGGGTCCGTGAGCTGGCGGTCCAGGCTGGGCCCCGTGCGCTTGCGGGTCATCTCCACCAGTCCCAGCTCCGAGATGCTCTCGGCGCGGGCGTGGTTGCGGTCCCGCCGCAGCTCGTCCTGCAGCCGCGCCAGCACCGCCGCCCGGTGGGGCAGGTCCGCCATGTCGATGAAGTCGATCACCACGATGCCGCCGAGGTTGCGCAGGCGCAGCTGGCGGACGATCTCGGGGATGGCCTCGATGTTGGTGAGGAAGACGGTCTCCTCAAGGTCCTTCTTGCCGACGAACTTGCCGGTGTTCACGTCCACGCTGACCAGGGCCTCGGTCTGGTTGATGACGATGGATCCGCCGCGCTTGAGGAAGACTTTGGGCTGCCGCGCCGAGTCGATCTCCTGCTCCAGGCCGAAGGCCTCGAAGATGGGCAGGTCCGAGGTCCAGAGCTTCACCCGCTCCACCCATTCCGGGTGCAGCTTCTCCACGAAGGCCACCACTTCCCGGTAGGCCTCCTCCCGGTCGATCCAGAAGCTGGAGACCTCTTCCCGGAAGAGGTCCCGGAGGACCTTCTGCAGGAGGCGGGCATCCTGCCAGGCGAGGCTGGGGGCCTTGATGGCGGCGGCGCGGCCCTGGGTCTCCTGCCAGAGCTCCCGCAGGAAGGCCACGTCCTGGACCAGGTCATCGTCCTTCTCGCCGATGGCGGCGGTGCGCACGATGTAGCCTTCGCCGGGCTGGGCGTGGGCGCGGATGAGGTCCCGGAGGCGTTCCCGCTCCACAGGGTCGGTGATCTTCCGGCTGATGCCGATGTGCTCGATGCCCGGCATGAAGACCAGGAAGCGGCCGGGAAAGCTGAGGTGCCGGGAGAGCCGGGGGCCCTTGGAGCCGATGGGGTCCTTCACCACCTGCACGAGGACCTCGTCCCCCTCCTTGACCGGCGGGAGGACCGGCGGCGTGGGCGGGAAGTCGATCACGGCGGTGTGCTCGCCGTCGTCCTCCAGGTCCAGGCCCTCTTCGGCGCTGATGCGGCTGGTCTCCGGCTCGTCCACGTAGAGGAAGCCGTCCTTGGCGCCGCCGATGTTGACGAAGGCGCTCTGCATCCCCGGCAGCAGCTTGGCGACCCGGCCCTTGTAGATGTCCCCCACCTGGCTGGCGTGGGTGGTGCGCTCGATGAAGATTTCGCAGATCTGCCCGTTCTCGAGAAGGGCGATCCGCGTCTCCAAGGGGGTCGAATTGACCACCAGGGACCGGCGGTATTCCATTGGTTGAACCTCTGTCGAAACCGGCGGTGGGCGAACGACGCCTACCCCAACTGTCCAAAGCCCTGCCTGGCGGAGAACAGTCTATTTTTACCGATCTCGGACCCCGGCGGGAAAGTCCTTACGCGAAGGCGTCCGCGAGGGCTGGCGTGCGCTCCTGGGCTTCCCGGCGGGTGATCCGGTTCCGCGCGTCCACGAAGACCACCTTGGGAGCGAGGTCCGCGGCCTCCTGCTCGGTCATCCAGCCGTAGTTGGCGATGATGACCAGGTCCCCTGATTTCACCAGATGGGCGGCCGCGCCGTTGATGCCGACCTCCCCGGAACCCGGCAGGCCCGGAATGACGTAGGTGGACAGGCGGGACCCGTTGGTCACGTCGTAGATGTCCACCTTCTCGTTCTCCAGGAAGCCCGCGGCCTCGATGAGGAG
>JBGASS010000442.1:0-2859 GCA_044229555.1 Holophagaceae bacterium | reverse complement strand
GGGTCTGGACCTCCGCCGGCTTGAACTCCTGCCGCCACCAGCCCTTCAATTCCTCGAAGCGCGCCACGAGTTGGCTGACTTGGTTCTCCCGGTTCTGCTGCTTGCCGCGCTCGACGGCCTGGAGCTGCTGGTCGTAGGCCGCGCGCAGCTCCGGAGGCGGCGCGATGCGGTGCCGCACATAGTCCTCCACGGCCTCCAGGACGATGAGGCTGGTCTCCTCGGTGACGATGCCGAAGTCCTGGCCGAGGCCGAGGATCGCCGTCCGGTTGCGCTCGGGCTCCTGCTGCAGGCTGGCGAGCTTCTTCTGGGCCCAGATCCGCCGGGCGCTGGCGTGGGCGGTGGCGAGGGCGGCGTCGAGGACCAGTTCCCGGGTCTGGGTCACCCGCTTCCCATAGCCGAAGCGAAGGGTGACCCGAGCCTTTTCGTTGACTTGCAGGCCGGCGATGCCGAAGGCGCCTCGCACCACGGTCCCCTTGGAGGGATAGACCTCATGCACGTCCCCGGGCGCTCCGCTGTAGCCCAGGAAGGCGAGGGGCCGGGACCCCAGGGCGTCCAGGGCCTCCCGATCCTTCAGGACCTGCAGGTCGAGGTACTCGCCGGACCGGGATTCGGCCAGGTGGCGCAGCAGGGCGTGGGAGGCGAGGGTGGCGCTGTTCACGGCAATGACCGGCGCGTCGGGAAGCTGGGGCTCCGGGCGGCCGAGGTTCGAGAGGCCATCGGTGAAGAGCAGGACCTCATCAACCTTCCGGTCGGCGAGATGGACACTGTCCAAGCGCGTGCCGCCATCCAGGGGCAGGGAGGACAGAAAGGCGAAGAGCTCCGCCGCCTTGCCGTCCACCACCTCGAAGGTCCGGGTCGCCTCCGTCTCGTTGCGCATGACCGCCACCTCCACCGTGTCGAACCCGAGACTATTGAGATAGGCGGCCAGCAGCTTCCGCTCCCGTGCCAGGTCCCGGGCCGCGGCGCTCGCGCTGGCGTCCCAGACCACCAGCAGGCGGCGCGGCTTCTCCTTGGGCTCCCGGGCGGCGGGCAGCTCCACCTGGGCATAGAAGGTCCGGCGGCCGCCTCCTGGTGGAGGATGGGCCTGGCCGCCCTGGGGCGGGGCAGCGCGATATCCAGTCCCTGGTCGAGCTGTTGGAAGTACTCCAGCCCGCCACGCCCTCCCGGCGCTCTGGAATTCAAGCCCCCCGGAAGGCCCGGCGGAGGTCCGGCCTCAGGGCCTGTTCGAGGACCTCCATCCGGAAGGAGAAGGCCCCACTCGGCCCTTCATCGCCAACGGCAGAAAGGATACCTCAGTTCGGATCTGCCGTCCGGCTGGAGTTCCTGCTCATACAAGGACCACGCGATACGTGCCCAGGGCCGGAATGGGGTAGATGCGGGTGCGGAATGCGTTTCCTTCCGTCTTCTCGAGGAGGCCGGGGTCGATGCGCGTCGGCCGCCGCACCACCTCCTCGAAGGCCTGCCGGCCCTTGGCCTTTTCCAACACGACCCTTCTCGCAGCACGCCGTTCACCGGAAGCGCGAAGCGGAGACGGTCTGGCCCCCACCAGGAAAGACCAGCTCCCCTTCGAGAACCCGGTTCTGGGGTTGGGAAGGTGATGTCCCACGTGGTGGTGGCGAGGTTGCCGACGACCTGCACCTCGATGGAGAGCTTTTCGATGGCGAGCTGCTGCTGCCCGTTGTCGATGCGCAGGGCGGGGGAGACGGGCGCCTGGGCCACGAGGGGTGAAGCCCCGCAGGCTGCCACCAGCGACCACAGGATGAACGAGCCGGCCGCGGGCCGGCAGGGATGCAAAATTGTCGAGGGCAGACGCATGGCGGGCCTCCAGGAGCTGGGGTGGACGGGCGGTTCGGTCGGGCCGGATCGGCAAATTCGAGTATCCATGCCCGCCGCAGCGCCCACCGTAAAAGGAAGGTAACAAGGCCCCGCGCTAGACTGACGCCATGATCCCCGTCCTCACCGCCGCCGAGATGCGCGCCCTGGAGCTTGCGGCCATCGAATCGGGGCGCGTGAGCAGCCTGGAACTGCAGGAGCGGGCGGCGGAGGGTGCCGTGGCCTTGATTCCCACGGAAGTGCCGGTGGAAGTAGTAGCCGGACCGGGAAACAACGGCGGCGATGCGTTGGCGGTGGCCCGCCTGCTGACACAGCGGGGCCAGCACGTGCGAGTCTGGGCCCTGGAGCCTGAGCCCAGCTGGCAGGGGGATGCAGGGCTGCAGGCTTCCCGTTGGCTGGCTCAGGGCGGGATCGTCCATTTCACCGAGCGGCCGGGCGATCTTGCGGAACTGTCCGAGGCGCCCTGGTTCGTGGATGGAATGTTCGGGCTCAGCGTCAA
The DNA here is from genome assembly GCA_044229555.1 of Holophagaceae bacterium. Lineage (GTDB taxonomy): Bacteria > Acidobacteriota > Holophagae > Holophagales > Holophagaceae > JADJVL01. The sequence goes on along the minus strand of JBGASS010000442.1, from coordinate 527 downwards.
CCGGCCGCTGGAGGGTGTGGCGGGGGCATGGGCCGCGCTCTGGGAAGCGCGATGGAAGAGCTGCGAAGTGCTCGCCCTGGACCAGCCTTCGGGACTCCGCCCGGATGATCCAGGGGACAGCTCGGGTAGCTACGCCACGCACACGGCCTGCTTCGGCTTCCGGAAGCTCTGCCACGCCCTTGATCCCGCCCGAGGGGCGTGCGGAACCCTGGACGTCATTGGCCTTGGTCTTCCGGCGCCGGATGCCCTCGCGCCCGGCGGCCCATCCCACTGGATCGTGGAGGGGCCCGTGCTTCCAGTCCACGACTGGAGTGCCAGCAAGGTCACCAAAGGGCGCGTAACCATCCGTGCCGGTCGCCTCGGCATGTCAGGGGCCGCAGTGATGGCCGCCCTGGGCGCCCTGCGGGCCGGCGCAGGGCTGGTGACGGTCCTGCCCGATGCGGAAGTCCGCGCGGAGATCGCCGCCCAGATTCCCGAAGCCATGGTGCGGTCCTGGGAGGGCCGGGTGCCGGACAACACGGACCTGC
>JBGASS010000441.1:0-2334 GCA_044229555.1 Holophagaceae bacterium | reverse complement strand
GGCCGCGGCGGCCAAGGCCTGGGGCGTGGCCGCCACCGACTGCCGCGCGGAAAAGGGCGAGGTCAGCCACATCCCCACGGGCCGGCGGAAGGGCTACGGCGAACTGGTGGAGCTGGCCAGGGCCCTGCCACCGCCAAAGGAGCCGCCCCTCAAGAAGCCCCAGGATTTCCGGGTGATCGGCCGGGCCCGCCTGCGCCTCGACGGCCCCGACATCGTCACCGGCAGGGCCGCCTACTCGGGCGACCTCCGGCTGCCGGGGCTGCGCTTCGCCTCCATCGAACGCTGTCCGGTCTTCGGCGGCTCCCTGAAGGCCTTCGAGGCCGGCGCCGCCCGGCAGGTGCCCGGCGTGCTGGACGTGGTGGAGGTGTCCAGCGGCGTCGCCGTGGTGGCCACGAATTCCTGGGCCGCCCAAGCCGGCCGGGAGGCCCTGAAGGTGGAATGGAACGAGGGAGCGGACCGGGCCTTCAGTTCCACGGGTTTCCGGAGCAAGGTCCTGGAAGCCGCCACGGGCAAGGCCCGCGCCGTGCGCGAGGCCGGGGATCCGAAGGCCTTCGAGACCGCCGCCAAGAAGCTCGAAGCGGCCTATGAGTATCCCTTCGAGGCCCACGCCGCCCTGGAGACGCTCTGCGCCATGGCGCGCGTGGAGGCGGGCCGCTGCGAGATCTGGGCCGGGACGCAGACGCCCCTGTCCGCCCAGCGGGACGTCGCCGCCCGGCTGGGGATCCCGGCGGAGAGCGTCGTCATCCACGTGGCCCTGCTGGGAGGCGGCTTCGGGCGCCGCCTGGCCACGGATTTCGTCGTGGAGGCCGCCGAGCTGGCCCAGAAGCTCCGGCAGCCCGTACAGGTGCTGTGGACCCGGGCCGACGATCTGGCCCACGACCTCTACCACCCCCTCTCCCTCCACCGCATGGCTGCTTCCCTGGAAGGCCGGGCCCTGGCCTCCTGGCGGCACACCCTGGCGGCGCCGTCCATCCTCCACTCCTGGAGTTCCGGTCGGGTGGGGGATCCCGCGGAGACCGAGTGCAACGGAGCCTCGGACCTGCCCTACCGGACGGGTTCCCTCCGGGTGGAGTACGTCCAGGTGCCGTGCCCCGTGCCCCTGGGCTGGTGGCGGGGCATCCAGATCGTGTCCAACGTGTTCGCGCGGGAGGCCTTCCTGGACGAGGTGGCCCGGGCCGCCGGGGTCGACGCCCTGGACTTCCGCCTCGGCCTCCTGGGGGAGGACCGGATCGGGGCCAGGCTGAAGGCCGTGCTGCGGCTCGCCGCGGAAAAATCGGACTGGCGCGGGAGCCGGCCTCCGGGCCTGGGCCGGGGTCTCGCCTGCCTGGCCTACGACGGCCGCACCTTCTGCGCCCAGGTCGCCGAGGTGCGGGTGGGCAAGGGCGCCTTCACCGTCGAGCGCGTCGTCTGCGCCCTGGACTGCGGGCAGGTGGTGAACCCCCTCGGCCTCGCCGGCCAGGTCGAAAGCGGCATCGTCTTCGGCCTCTCGGCCCTGCAGGCGGAAATGACCTTCGAGGGGGGCCGCGCGGTACAGGCCAGCTACCGCGACTTTCCGCTGCTCCCCTTGGCCCGGATGCCGAAGGTCGAAGTGCATTGGGTTCCCAGCGCCGCCAGCCCCAGCGGCGCCGGAGAACCTCCCGTGCCTCCCGTCGCCCCGGCGGTGGTGAACGCCCTCTTCGATGCCACCGGGAAACGGTTTCGGCGCCTGCCGATCCGTCCCGAAGACCTGGCCTGAGCTGCCCCTTCCTGGAACCCGCTCCCCTGCCGCGCCACACTGTCCCCTGAAGCCTGGAGTCCCATGCGCATCGGCATCAGCTGCTATTCGACCTTCGGCGGATCCGGCGTGGTCGCCACGGAAGTGGGCAAGGCCCTCGCCGCCCGGGGCCACGAGGTCCACCTCCTGTCGCCCTCCCTACCGCCCCGCCTCACGGGCTTCGAATCCCGGGTCACCTTCCACGAAGTGACGGCGAGCCCCTATCCCCTCTTCGAGGCCGCGCCCTTCAGCATCGCCCTCGCCTCGAAGATGGCGGACGTGGCGGAGCACCACGGGCTGGAGGTCATGCACGCCCACTACGCCATCCCCCATGCTTCCGCGGCCCTGCTGGCGCGCCTCGCCCTGGAGGGTCGCCTGAAGGTGGTGACCACCCTGCACGGCACGGACATCACGGTGGTGGGCAGCGATCCCAGCTACCTCTCCATGGTGAAGCTGGCCATCCGGGAATCCGACGCGGTGACCTCCGTCAGCCACTACCTGAAGGAGGAGACCATCCGCACCTTCGGCCTGGGGGAGCACATCCAGGTCATCCCCAACTTCGTGGAGCCCCCGGAGCCCTC
>JBGASS010000440.1:0-2353 GCA_044229555.1 Holophagaceae bacterium | reverse complement strand
ATGCCAGCGGTCAGGCGACGTACACTCGACCGCAGCCGCGAGGAGGGTCTCCGCCATGAAGCTCCGGGTACGCACCGCACCGTTGGGCCTGATCCTGCTGTGCCTCGTTGCGCCTTCTTGCAGGCCGCCGAAGCCAGAGTCTCGCGCCGGAGCCCCTGCACCCCATGACCTCTCCGGGATCCTCGCGCCGCGGGTCCTCAAGGGCCGGCTGCCCGCCCTCGGCGCGGCCATCGTGACTTCCGACGGCCTGGAGGCCGTGGGCGCGGCAGGTGTCCGCTCGTGGACGGTGGCCGGGAACGTGACGATCGAGGACCAGTGGCACATCGGGTCGTGCACCAAGGCGCTGACCGCCACGCTCGCCGCCCGCCTGATCGACCGTGGCGTGCTCCGCTGGGAGACCACGATTGGCTCCGTCCTGGGACCCTCGGTCCACCCGGCCTGGAAGGCCGTGCCCATCGCCTGGCTGCTCTGCCACCGCTCGGGGGCGCCCCTCAACTTCAGCGAAGACCTGTGGCAGCAGATGGCGGCCCGGGGCGGGTCCCCCCGCGAGCAGCGCCGGTGGTTCGTGGAACAGGGACTCAAGGGCGCGCCGGCGTCCCCGCCGAATACCGTGACGGTCTACTCCAACTCGGGCTTCCTCGTGGCCGGCGTCATGCTCGAGGTGTTGACCGGTTCCTCGTGGGAGGACCTGATGCGGCGGGAGGTCTTCGAACCGCTCGGCATGACCCGGACGGGGTTCGGCGCGCCGGGCACGCCTGGACGGCTGGATCAACCGTTGGGGCACACCCGCGCCCCGGACGGGTGGTCGCCGGTCCCCCTCGGTCCGAACGCCGACAATCCCGCCGCCACCGGCCCGGCGGGAACGATCCACACCAGCCTCTCGGACTGGGCCCGTTTCGTCGCGGCCCACCTCCGTGGTGAACGCGGCGATCAGCGCTTCCTCAAGACCGCGACCTGGCGGCGCCTCCACGAGCCCGGTGGCGCCGACTGGGGCTACTCCCCCGGATGGGTCGTGGGCGACCAGGAACGGGCCGGGGGCAGACTCCTGCGGCACCTCGGAAGCAACGGGTTCTGGCTGGCCGAGGCCACCCTTCTGCCTCGCCAGGATGTGGCGGTGCTGATCGTGGCGAATGCCAGCGACGACTCGCTCGAGGGCCCGTTCAAGGACCTCCTGTCCGCCCTCCTCGCCGAGCACGCGGCGCACGCCAGATGAGCGAGGGCCTCGGGGCGGCCACCAGCTCCGGCCCGAGCGGCGCGGTCCAGACCGGGCGCAGGGCGCCCGCCCGAGGCTCCGGCGCGGCGGGGTCCGGGTCCCACCCGCCGGAACCGCCGGCCGCTCCCCGGACGCGACCGGGACCGGTACGCTGGGTTCGCCCGCCTCCAGGAAGGAGCCACCATGCCCCGCGTCATCGTCAACCTGAGCCTCAGCCTCGATGGCGTGATGCAGGCCCCGGGCCGCCCCGACGAGGACACCCGGGACGGCTTCGTCCAGGGCGGCTGGGCGCGGCCCTACTTCGATCCCGCCATGATCCCCGCCGAGGCGGACCCCGCCGAACGGCCCGCCCTGCTCTTCGGGCGGCGCACCTACGAGGACTTCTTCGCCGTCTGGCCCGCCCGCGCCGGCAATCCCTTCACGGAGCTCCTCAACCAGTCGCGGAAGTACGTCGCTTCCACGACCCTGGCGGAACCGCTGCCCTGGAGCCGCTCCACCCTCCTCCCAGGCGAGGCCGGGGCGGCGGTGGCGGCCCTCAAGGCCCAGCCGGGGCCGGATCTCGCCGTGCTGGGCAGCGGCTGCCTGGTCCGGTCCCTGATGGCGCGGGGCCTCGTCGACGAGTACGTGCTCTCCATCCATCCCCTGGTGCTCGGCGCCGGCCGCCGCCTCTTCCCCGAGACGGGCCCCTTCGCCCCCCTCCGGCTCGTGGGCACGAAGACCACCGCCACCGGCGTGGTGATCGCCACCTACCGGCCCGCCGCAGCGGCGGAATGAGCGTGGGGCCCGCCGCCGACGCACCCAGCCGGAGGCGGGATTCCAGGCCCGCGCTCCCGCGTCCCGGTCATCCTGGTCCGCGGAAGACCCTTCCTTGGAGCCCCCCCATGATCCTCGATCCCCTCGCCGCCTGGCACCGCGTCGTGCAGGACCGCGACGTGGCGGGCCTGGACGCCCTCCTCGCCGACCAGGTCGTCTTCCACTCCCCCGTCGTGCACACGCCCCAGGCGGGCAAGGCGCTCACCACCCGGTACCTCGCCGCCGCCTTCCACGTCTTCTTCAACCAGACCTTCCGCTACGTGCGGGAAGTGGCCGGGGAGCGTGACGCCGTGCTGGAGTTCCAGGTGGAGATCGACGGCATCGCGG
>JBGASS010000439.1:0-2362 GCA_044229555.1 Holophagaceae bacterium | reverse complement strand
GTGGTGAAGCTGCCGGCCATCCCCAACGCCTGGACCATGCCCATCAAGGCGCGGCTCGACATGCTCTCCACCGGCATCCGCACGCCGGTGGGCCTGAAGATCAACGGCGCGGACCTGGAGACCATCCAGAAGATCGCCGTGGAAGCCGAAAGCATCCTTCAGCGCGTGCAGGGCACCCGCAGCGCCTTCGCGGAGCGGACCGCCCAGGGCTATTTCCTGGACTTCGTCCTGAAGCGCGATCAGCTCGCCCGCTACGGCCTCAGCGTCGAGCAGGCCAACATGATGGTGATGACCGCCATCGGCGGCGACAACCAAAGCACGGTCTTTGACGGCCGGGCCCGCTATCCCGTGAACGTGCGCTACGCCCGGGACTACCGCGAATCCCCGGACGCCCTGAAGCGGGTCCTGCTGCCCATCCCCGGCGGATCCGCCATCCCCATGGAAGAGATCGCCGACCTGAAGTGGACCACGGGCCCGGCCATGATCCGGGACGAGAACGCCCTCCTCAACGGCTACGTCCTGGTGGACTTCGACACCTCGAAGATCGATGTCGGAACCTATGTGCACCACGCCAAGACGGCCATCGAGAAGGACCTCAAGCTGCCCGCCGGCTACAGCCTCACCTGGAGCGGCCAGTACGAGAACATGCTCCGCGTGAAGGAGCGGCTGAAGCTGATCCTGCCGATCACCCTGGTGTTGATCTTCGGGCTGCTCTACGCCAACACCAAGAGCGCCTTCAAGGCTTCCGTGGTGATGCTGGCGGTCCCCTTCAGCGCCATCGGGGCCTTCTGGTTCCTGTATTTCCTCGGCTACAACATGTCCATCGCCGTGTGGGTCGGGCTGATCGCCCTCATGGGCCTGGACGCTGAAACAGGGGTCTTCATGCTCCTGTTCCTGGATCTGTCCCACGACGAAGCCAAGAAGGAAGGGAAGCTGAACACCACTGGTGACCTGGTGGAGGCCATCATCCACGGGGCCGTGAAGCGGGTGCGCCCCAAAGCGATGACGGTCTTCGCCGCCTTCATGGGACTGCTCCCCATCATGTGGAGCACGGGCACCGGCGCTGATCTCATGAAGCGCATCGCTGCCCCCATGGTGGGTGGCCTCGCCACCAGTTTCCTGCTGGAGCTGCTCGTCTATCCCTCCATCTACTACCTCTGGAAAAAGCGCGAGGTCGTGGAGGGTCCCGTCACGCCAACGCCCGGGATGGAGCCCGTTCTGGAACCTGCCTGAACCAACCCGGAGGCCCGCGCCTCCCCTTTCAAAGGAATTCACCATGCTCACCACCCTCCTTCTGGCCGCACTGACGGCCACCGCTCCCGCCAGCAGCTCCATGAAGGCCGCCCCCACCAACACGATCTGTCCCGTGCTCGGCCACGACGTGACGCCAGGAAAGAGCCCGGTCGTCACGGTTCGAGGCCGCAGCTACTACATCTGCTGCACGGGCTGTGACACCAAGCTGGCCAAGAACCCTGACATCTATCTCGGTAAGGACGGCACGCCCAGGAATGCCAAGGCCAAGTCTCCCGTCGATCCGAGCACGCACCGCCACTGACGCCCCACTGATTCGCTCGAGGCCGGATGGATGGCCTCGAGCGGATCCTTTCGATGCCTGGAGGCTTCCCCATGTCCGGATCCTGCTGCCAAGGCCATCGCCACGGCCGATGGCTCGTGCTGCTGGCAGCGGCGGTCCTGGTGGCTACGGCCGTCATTCAGTTTCTCGCATCGCGATAACCCACCCTCACCTTCCCAGGAGATCCCATGTTCCTTCTTGAAACCCTGATCCTGGCCGTCACCTTCGTGGCGCCTCTGCCTCAAGGTTGCGGCCACCCGAGCCCACCCCGGGGCGGCCACGGCGGCCACAGCCAACCGGACCCGCCCCGTCCGAAGGTCCGGGCTACCAACACAATCTGCCCCGTCATGGGCGAAGCCGTGAAACCCGGTCGGGACAGGGAAGTGGTCATCCAGGGCGGCTACTACCTCGTGTGTTGCGACGGCTGCGGCCCGAAGATGGCCGAGCAGCCGAGCAAGTACCTGGACGAGGAGGGCCGTCCCAGGAACGCCCCCAAGGACCCGGACGGACGAAAACCGCGCGACCCCGAAGCGTCTTCCAAGCCCGAGCGTTCAGAGCACCAGCACTGACGGCCCTGCCAGCCGCGGGGCCACCACGGTCCGACGGATTCACCGCAAAACCGTCAAGCCGTCCTCCAGGAGGAGAGATATGCTCCCAATCCTCGGCCAGCTCCACCCCATCGCGGTCCATTTCCCCCTCGCCCTTCTGACCACCGGTGCGGTCTTCCTTCTGGGCTCACGCCTGGTTCACCCAGGCCGAATCCGGGATGAACTCAGCACGGCCGGGTAC
>JBGASS010000438.1:0-2366 GCA_044229555.1 Holophagaceae bacterium | reverse complement strand
GGCTGCGCCCGGTTTCAGCGCTCGAGGGGCAGCCCGGCCTCCTGCCAGCGCCGGATGCCCCCCGCCAGGTTGATGGGCTGCTGCAGCACGCCCAGGTAGGCCAGGGTCTTGGCGGCGGTCATGGAGCGCCCGCCGCCGCCGCAGGAGAGCACCACCGGCCCCTCGCGGCGCAGCTCGTCGAGATGGAAGCCCAGCTCGGAAAGCGGAACGTTGAGGACGCCGGGGATGTGGCCCGCCCGGTACTCGAAGGGATCGCGCACGTCCACCCAGCGCTGCTCCGACGCGAGGGCGCCGAGCCGGGGCGCCAGGGCCTCGACGCTGGCCTCGGCCATGGGCGGGCCGGGCAGCACGGGCCCCCCGGAGACGCAGCAGGTGGCGACGACGCCGGAGGCTTCCTCCAGCTCCGGATCGGCCTCCAGGTTCACCGCGAGGGTCGCGTCCACGCCGGGGGAGTTGCCCGCCCCTTCCACCGCGCCCAGGGCCGCGGCGTAGGCCCGCCCGCTCTCGAACTGGAGGGCTGGGTTGGTGCGGCGCTCGTGCCCGAGGGTGGTGAAGAGGATGTCGCGGTAGTTGTGGCCCGGCAGCACGACGGTAGCGTCCGGCAGGGCCAGGAGGCGACCGCGCACGGATTCGAAGAGGAGGGCCGGGTCGCTGCCGCGGAAATCCGCGCGCCCCAGGCTCCCGGCCAGCAGGGAGTCGCCGGTGAGCGCCAGGCCCTCCCCGGCCAGGGCGAGGGAATCGTCCGTGTGGCCGGGCACCTCCAGCACCTCGAAGCGCAGCTCGCCCACCCGCACCTCGTCGCCGCCGGCGAGGCCCCGGTGGGGCCGGCCGCAGCGGGTGCGGGCGCTCATCCACAGTTCCACGCCCTCCCGCAGGAACCCGGCGGAACCCGAAAGGTGGTCGGCGTGGGTGTGGGTGTCCAGCACCGCGACGATCTCCAGGCCGAAATTGGCGGCGGCGTTCCGGTAGGTCGCGCCCTTGCCCGCCTTGGGGTCCACCAGCAGGGCCTTTCTCGTGCGCGCGCAGCCCACGAGGTGGGCCAGGCAGCCTGAGTCGGTGAAGCTCTTGAGGATCAACGCCATGGAGGCTCCTGGGCTTCCGGGTTCAAGCATCGCCCCGGGGACAGGCCCGCGCGATCTCCGCCCGGATGGGCTCGAGCACGTCCCGCGCCAGCCCGTCGCGGTAGAAGAGGTTGAAGGTGTCGAAGGGGATGATGCGCCCATCGGGCTGGGCGATGTGGACGCAGGTCTTGCGGATGGACCGGAGATCGAAGCCGTGGGCGTCGATGAAGGCCATGATGATCACGCGGAAGACGCTGTCGTACTTCAGGCCGCTCGGGCCGACCACCTTCGGCAGGCAGCAGAGCAGCTCCGACAGGCTCTCGGCGCTGCTGGCGGGGCTGTGGGCGGTGGAGAAAGTCTTGAAGAGCGCGGCCTGCAGACCGGCGTCCTTCTCGTAGACGATGGTGTTCCGCCCGCCCTCGATGAGGACCGAAGGATCCACGTAGCGGGTGAGGGGATGGACCTGGCCGTCCACCTTCAGGGCGTAGGCCATGGCGAGGCTGTCCGGGTGGCAGGGGACGGGGATCAGGTCCTCGGGGCGGAAGACGGCGGTCTGCTCCAGGATCTTCCGCCGCACCTCCGTCAGGGTGAGGCGGTCCCGGACCGGGTCGTAGCCTTCGTTGCGGCCGGCGTCCTGCACGGGCTGGAAGGTGACGCCCCGCACGCAGGGCTGCCGGAGGGCGAAGTCGATGATGGAACCCAGCTCGCCGTCGTTGAGGTCCTTCTTCACCGTCACCACGAGCGTCGTGGAGAGGCCCAGGGCGTTGAGGCGCTCCAGGGCCTGGAGGCGCACGTCGCGGAGGTCGGCGCCCCGCAAGGCCAGCAGGGTTTCGCGCTCCATGGAATCCCACTGGAGGTAGAGCTCGAAGCCGGGCATGTAGGAGGCCAGGCGCTCGGCGAAGGCGGCGTCCTGGGCGATGCGCACGCCGTTCGTGTTGACCATGAGGTGGCGAATGGGCCGCTGCTTCGCCTCGTCCAGCAACTCGAAGAACTGGGGATGCAGGGTGGGCTCGCCCCCGGAAAACTGGACGATGTCCGGCTCCCCTTCGCTGGCCACCACCGCGTCCAGCATCCGCACCACCTCCTCGAAGCTGCGGTGGGTGAGCCGCTCGGGCCCGCTGCCGGCGTAGCAGACCGGGCAGCGCAGGTTGCAGTGGTCCGTCAGCTCGATGAGGGTCAGGCAGCTGTGCTGCTCGTGGTCCGGGCAGAGGCCGCAGTCGTAGGGGCAGCCGTACTGCACCGGCGTGTGGGGCGCGCGGCATTGCTCGGAGGGCTTGAGGAAGACCTCCCGGCAGCGCCGGTAGT
>JBGASS010000437.1:0-2367 GCA_044229555.1 Holophagaceae bacterium | reverse complement strand
TGGGCCACGGCCTCCTCGGCGTCCTTCAGCACGGCCATGCGGGCCTCGAGGGCCGCGGCGGCCTCCGCCTCCTTCGCCGTGAGGCCCTGGACCTCGGCCGCCGAGTCCGCCGCGCGGGCCTGCAGCTCGGCGATGCGCGCGGCCAGGCGCGCCTCCTGGTCCGCGGACTCCTGGGCCCGCGCCTCCTGGAAGCCTCGCTCCTGGTCGAGGAGGCCGAGCTTCTGGTCCAGGGCCATCACGCCCCGGGCGCGGCGCTCCTGGGCCCGCTGCAGCTCGTCCACCTGGTAGCGCAGGCCCTCGACTTCGCTGGCCTTCTCCGAAGCCTGGGCGGTGAGGGAGGCGAGCTGGCGCTCCAGCAGGTCCAGCTGCTCCTCGGCCCGCCCACGGGCGGCGCTCAGCTCCTGCGCCTTGCCCGCCAGCAGGATGCGCTGGAGGGCCTTGATCTCCGCGTCGAGCTCGGCGGCGCGCTGGGCGCGGGCGGCCTGGCGGCGGAGGGAGTCCAACGCCTTGCCTTGCTCGTGCAGGATGTCGTCGAGGCGGGTGAGGTTCACCTTCGTGTCCTCGAGGCGCCGCTCCGCGTCCAGGCGCCGCACCTTGTAGCGCGTGATCCCCGCCGCCTCCTCCAGCAGGGAGCGCCGGTCCCGGGGCTTGGTGGAGAGGATCAGGTCGATCTGGCCCTGCTGGATGAAGCTGTAGGCGCGGGTGCCCATGCCGGTGTCCATGAGCAGGTCCTGCACGTCCTTGAGGCGCGCGTCCCGGCCGTTGACGCGGTACTCGCTGCCCGTGTCCCGGTAGAGGCGCCGGGCGATGGCGACCTCCTTCACGGCCCCGGGCAGGGCGGGATCGGGCATCTCGAGGGTGAGCTTCACCTCCGCGAGGCCCATGGGCTTGCGGGTGGAGGTGCCGGCGAAGATGACGTCGGCCATCTCGGCGCCGCGCAGGAGGCTGGCCCGCTGCTCCCCCAGCACCCAGGCCAGGGCGTCGGAGATGTTGGACTTGCCGCAGCCGTTGGGCCCGACCACGGCGGTCAGGCCCCCGGGGAAGCCCAGCTTCTGGGAATCCGCGAAGGACTTGAATCCATTGAGTTCGAGGGCGATGAGACGCAAACCTTCCTCTACCGAGATGCCGCCAGGTGGCAGGGGACAGGAACCTCCGCCCACATTCCTTCATACCAGCTTCCAGGAGCCCGCTTCCGGCCTTACTTCCGGTCCTGTGCAGCCGGGCCCCCGGACGATAGACTAGGCCCTTGCCCTGCCGCATTTCCGGCCATGAATTTTTTTCGCCTTTTTATCTTGGAGCCCCCGTGCCGCCCCTTCCGGACCATATGCGCTACCCGGAATCCGGTTTCTGGTGGCTCCACGCCCTCAGCTTCATGGCGGTCTTCTGCTGGGGCTGGTTCCATGGCCAGAACCGCGCCCAGCGCCGCTTCGCCCGGCTCATGGCGGGCCAGAAGGACGCGGAAGCCCCCAGGACCGCCCAGGAGGGCCGATGAAATTGACCGCCTTCGGCCCCAAGGAGGCCTCGATCCTCTGGATCGAACCCCACCGGATCCACGGCGGCGGGCAGTCCAAGCCCCTGCAGGGCCTGCCCGACGAGGACCAGCTCGCCGTCGCCGTCAACGCCCTCCCCGCCGGCCCGACCTTCTGGATCGTGGACGACCTCTGGGCCCCCTCCGTGCTCCTCCGGGACATCGTCGAGCTGCCCCCCGGAGCCGAGGCGCAGGAGGCCTTCTTCCGCTGGCGCTACGCGCAGCAGCTGGCCCTGGAAGGCGCCCAGGCGGTGCAGGCCACCAAGGTGGGCCAGGCCACTTACCTCGTGGCGGGCCTGCCCCAGGAAGTCCGGGACGGCTGGCTGCAGCTGGCCGCCCGCCTGGGGCGCACGGTCCACCGGCTGGTGCCGCGCTGGCTCTGGCTCTACAACCGCCTCGCCCCCACCCGCGAGCTGCCGGGCATGCTGCTCTCCCTCTGCCCCGCGGGCGGCGGCAAGTACACGGGAACGCTGGCGGCCTGGGGCCGCGATCTGGCCCTCCTGCGCCAATGGTCCGACCCCGCCGACGCCGAGACCTGGCTCGCCGAACGCGTGATGACCTCCAGCGCCTTCCTCGCGAGGGAAAACCGCTCTCCCCAGGAGCTCTGGGTCTGGGGGGCGCCCACGTGGCCCACCGGCGCCCTGCCCCACCACCTGCTCCAGCCTGAAATCCCCGGCTCCGAGGCCCTCTGATGGCGATCCCGGTCCTCAAGCTCAACCTCGCCCCCGAGCCCAGCCTCTGGCGGCAGAACCACGAGGCCCTCGGCTGGGGCGCCGTCGGCCTCGGCGCCCTGCTGCTCGTGGGGACCGCTGGCTACACGGGCTGGAAGTACATCAAGG
>JBGASS010000436.1:0-2377 GCA_044229555.1 Holophagaceae bacterium | reverse complement strand
GATGGCGCTGAGGAGCTCATGGCGGGTGATGCGCTGCCTTGACAGCATCCGCTCGTCCGCGACGCCATTGCGCACGATGACGATGGGCTGGCCCTCGATGAAGCTTTCCATGGCCTTGCTGCGGTAGGTCAGCCAATTGATGAGGCCGTTCGCCGCCAGCAGGGTGGTCACCAGGATCCAGCCCCCGGCCACCGTGTTGTCCCCGGCGTTCATGCTGTTCTGCACCGCGTTGCTGAGCACCAGGAGGAGCACCAGGTCGAAGGGCGCCAGCTGGCCGACCTGGCGCTTCCCCGTGAGGCGCAGGGTGATCAGGAGGAAGCCATACACGAGCAGCGCTCGCACCACGAATTCCCACCATGGCTGGTTGAGGTGCCAGAGGGAGGTCGAGACCGGCAGGGCGCCGTCGAGCAGGGCCAGGGGTGGCATGGGAACTCCGAAACGCTGTCCCGAGCTTACTGGAAGCGCTCCAGCCAAGGCTCCAGCCCCTCCGCCACGTCCCGCACGCCGGGCCCGAAGCGGGCGTTGGAGATCCAGTCCAGGCCCTTCGGCAGGCCCGCGAGCGCCGCGGCCACCCGGGCGCGGTGCCCCATCTCGGCGCGGGGGATGGCGTTTTCCGCGAACTCCTCCCGCACCTGCCGGGGCGCCTCGAGGGCCGGCAGCCAGCCCTTCAGGACGGCCTCCACGCCAGGCCACTGGTGCAGGGCCGGATCCGTGGGGAAGGCGCCGCCGATGAAGCTGCGGAGCTGCATGGTGGCCGGGGGAGCGCAGCTGGGATCGATCCAGGAGGGCACCAGGGCCCCCAGGAAGCCTCGGCCCTCGGGGGGATGCACCAGGAAGCCGAAGCCGTCCTTCATGCCTTCCAGGGGCGCGTGGCGGCTGTGGAAGAGGCGCACGGAGGTGTAGGGGATGGCCGCCAGGGCCGTGGCGGAACCAGGGGCGAGCGGTCCCAGGAGGGACGCGGCCTCGTAGGCCGGCAGGGCCAGGAGGAGGCGCGCGACGTCGCGGCGCTCCCCCTGGTCACTCGTGACGCGAAAGCCATCCGCCGTCTGTTCGATGGCCGTGGCCCGCAGGCCGCAGCGCAGGCCGGGCACCCGGTCCGCCAGGGCCTTCGTGAAGGCGCCCATGCCCCCGACGGGCACCGTGAGGGCGCTGCGGGCGCCGGACATGCCCTTGGTGAGGCTGCCCGTGGCCTCCCAGGTCTTCAGCTTCGGCAGGGCGTCCACGGAGAGGCCTTCCGGCGGCGCCGCCAGGATGCCCGCCACCATGGCCGGCAGCAGCTCGCTGGCCATCTCCCGGCCGAGGCGCCGGGCCACGAAGGCCGAGAGGTTCTCCTCGGGTTCGGTGTCGCGCACCTTGATGAAGGGTTCCAGGGCCAGGCGCAGCTTGGCGCGGAGGCTGAGCAGCTTCGAGAACATCAGGGCCGGCGGCGAGGAGGGCACGGGGATGAGCCGGCCCCCCTTCCCCACCCAGCGGGCGCCGTGGCCCGGGCTGCGGGTTTCCACCTCGAGTTCCTTGAAGATCTTTTCGATCACCGAGCCCGGCGCCACCAGCACGCCCTGGGGCCCGCGCTCCACGTAGCCGGCCTGGCCCTGGTCATCGTTCCAGGGCAGGGTGCGCACCCAGCCCCCGGGCTCGGGTGCGGCCTCCCAGACTTCGACGGATTCGCCGCGCTTCTGGAGCTGCCAGGCCGCCAGGAGGCCCGTGATGCCGCCGCCAAGGATGAGGGTCGCCATGTCAGTCCCCGAAATCCCAGGCGTGGGTGGCCGCCAGGGCCGCCAGCTGGGGCTCCTTGGCCTTGGACGAGAGGAAGAGGCGCATCAGGCCCTTGTTGTGGGGGTGGGTGGTGCCCAGCAGGGCGTCCAGCCTCCCGTCGCCGTCCACGTCCCCGGCCCAGAGCAGGTCCCAGGTGCAGTCCTCGCAGTCCTCCAGCACCAGCAGGGCGTGGGTCTGGCTGCCCATGCGCAGGCGCAGGATGGCCTTCGCGCTGCCCTCGCCCATGGACTCGGACCAGAGCTCGAAGGGCTCGCCCTGGAAGGCGCCCGCGACCTTCTGGTCCCCGGCGGCGTTGCCCTCCACGCGGAGGTCCTTCGCCGCCGGCACGGCCCGGGGCGCGAGCTTCAGGCCCCGCACCAGCACCACCGCCTCGGCGTCCTCGACGGTGCCCACCTCCACCCCGTCCATCACCTTCGGGCGCGCCTCGTCCAGGGCCAGGGGCGTGGCCTTCACCTTCAGGGGACGCAGGGAGAAGGCTTCCTGCTCCTTCACCAAGCCCCACCAGAGGCCGGCGGCGTCCTTGGCGACTTCCGTGCGGGCGTAGGTGCCCGGGGCTAGGATGCGCACGGCGGAGGCGGGCGCCGGCTTCGCGGCGGGCCTGGGC
>JBGASS010000435.1:0-2382 GCA_044229555.1 Holophagaceae bacterium | reverse complement strand
CGAAGCTGCACGCTGGGGGGGCCGCCTCACCTTCGCCTCCGGCCTGGCGACCCTCGTCTTCATCCCCCTCGGGGGCTGGGTCGCCGACCACCTGGACCGGCCCAAGGCCATGGCCGCGGCGCAGCTCTGGCTCATGGGCCTCGCGGCGGCCATGGCCCTCCTCGCCCAGAAGGGCTGGCTGGGCCTCCATGGCCTGGTCTTCTTCGCCCTGGCCAGCGGCTTCGGCGGCGCCCTGGCCATGACCCTGGGCCACAGCCTGGTGGCGGACCTGGCGGGGCCCGAGCAGGCCCCCGCGGCCATGGGCCTCATGGGCGCCCAGTTCAACCTGAGCCGCATCCTGGGTCCCACGGTGGCGGCGCTGCTCTTCCCAATCTTCGGGGCCGCGGGCAATTTCGCGTTGAACGCCCTGACCTTCCTGCCCCTGGTCTGGGTGGCCACCCGCATGAGGGTGGCCCGGGCGAAGGGGGCGGAGGACAGCGGCGAAGGGCGCTCCTACCGGGAAGGTTGGGCCGCGATCCGGGCCCATGGCGGGCTGCGCCGGATCGTGGCCCTCTCCCTGGTGGCCGGGCTCTTCGCCTGGGGCTACTTCGCCCTGCTGCCGGTCTACGGCGCGCGCCTCCTGGGGCTCGGGGAGCGGGGCGTGGCCGGGCTCCTGTCGGCCTTCGGCGCAGGCGCGGTGGGCGGCGGCCTCCTGGTGGCCCGGAGCCAGGGCCAGGGGGACCGGCTCCGGGGAGCCACCCTGGCCTTCGGCGCCGCGGGCCTCTGCCTCATCCTCCTGGGCGCCTTCCCCCACCCCCGCGTCGCCCCCGCCATCTTCTTCACCATGGGCCTCCTGCAGGCCCTCTTCGCCGCCACCCTCAGCGGCCTGGTGATGACGTGGGCCCCTCCCGCCCTCCGGGGCCGCATCAATGCGGTCTACCTCGTGGCCATCATCGGGGTCACGCCCTTCGGCAACCTGGCCGCCGGCGAGACGGCCCAGGCCCTCGGGCCCGCCGGCCCGCGCTGGGTGCTGGGGGGCGAAGGGCTCGTGCTCATCCTGACGGCCCTCCTGGCCCTGGCCGGCCGGCGGCGGGACCCGGACGTCCAGCCCTCCGCCTAAACGGATCGTCCCGCTGGGACGAAACTCCCCTGTCCCTTCACGGATCCGTGATTCATTATGATGTCTTACGAGGTACTCATGTCCGATACTCCCGTGAATGACGCGCCCCTGATCCGGCTCCGGAACATCACCAAGGTCTACCAGATGGGCGACATGGAAGTGCGCGCCCTGGACGGCGTGGACCTGGACATCGCCCGGGGCGAGTACATCGCCATCATGGGACCTTCAGGATCGGGCAAGTCCACGATGATGAACGTCATCGGCTGCCTGGATTCCCCCACCCAGGGGACCTACGAGCTGAACGGCAAGCTGGCCAGCGGCATGAGCGACGACGAGCTGGCCCAGATCCGCAACGAGGAGATCGGCTTCGTCTTCCAGACCTTCAACCTGCTGGCCCGCACCACGGCTCTGCAGAACGTGGAGCTGCCCCTCATCTACGCCGGGGACACCCCCACGGAACGCCACGCCAAGGCCCAGCAGGCCCTGGAGAACGTGGGCCTCGGCAGCCGCAGCGACCACATGCCCAACCAGCTCTCCGGCGGCCAGCGCCAGCGCGTCGCCATCGCCCGGGCCCTGGTGAACGACCCCTCCATCCTCCTGGCGGACGAGCCCACGGGCGCCCTGGACTCCAAGACCAGCATCGAGATCATGGACCTCTTCGAGCAGCTCTTCCAGAAGGGCAACACCATCATCCTGGTGACCCACGAAGAGGACATCGCCCGCCACGCCCACCGCATCGTGAAGCTGCGCGACGGGAAAGTCATCCACGACGAGCCCAACGTGCCCATCACGTCCGAACAGCACATGGCGAATTTGAGTTTGTAGGGGGAGAGTCTGGCGGAGACGGGGCCTGGCCGTTGGCTTGGCCGTTGGCTTGGCAGCTGACTTGGCCGTTGACCTGGCCGTTGACTTTGACCTTGAAAAGGCGACCTTGCTTGGCGTGATCCGGGGTGTGGATCACGCCAAGCAAGGCCGCAACGCGAGCGCAGCGAGCCAGGCAGGAGTGGGTCCCTGGCCGGATGGAACCTTGGTGGCGGCAGCACGAGACCTTCCAATCCCCCGATGTGCGTCCTTCGGCCCATCGTTCCGACTGTTCCGTCCTGGCTCGCTGCGCTCGCGTTGCGCCTCCGTTCATGGTGATCCAGAAAGCGGATCACCACGAACGAAGGCACCTTTTGAAGGTCAACGGCGAGGTCAACTTCAACGGCATAACCTCTGGAGCTTGCCGTTGACCTTGACCTTGAACAGGCGACCTTGCTGGGCGTGATCCGGGGTATGGATCA
>JBGASS010000434.1:0-2384 GCA_044229555.1 Holophagaceae bacterium | reverse complement strand
GGCCGGGCCGCCGCCGTGGGCGGCATCCACCGCCGAGGCCGTCTGGCCTTCGAGGGTGCCGAGGTACACCTGCTCGAAGGTCCGCTTCGCTTTCTTGGATTCAAACTTGGACACGGGATAGGCGCCCACGACCTTCACCATCGCGCCGGGCTTCAGGTCCGCGTGGGGCACGCCGACCCAGACTTCGCCCTGGTCGGTCTGGAGCCTCAGGTAGCTGAAGGGCGCGGCCTCCAGGTGCTCGAGGACTTTGCCCTGGACCGTGGCGGCGGCGGGGCCTGCGTCCTTCGCCGGGGGTGCGCCCGGGGCGGCGGGCTTCGAGGGGGTCTTCGTGCCGCAGCCCACGAGCAGCAGCACGGTGAGGGCGAGCAGATGGGGGAGGCGACGCATGCGGATCTCCGGCGGGACGGGCCCAGGCCTCCAGGATGCGCTGCCGGGAGGCCTTTTTCGCGTGATGTTCATCACCCGGCGGAAAGGGGCGGTCCCTTCCGTTGATTTCGGCTGTGCTAGGGTACGCCCATGCCCTTCGAAGTCCTGGTGTGCCCTCAGTGCGGGGCAACCCTGCCGCGGCAGGCCCGTTGGCGGATGCTGCCCTGCCCGAACTGCGGGGCGATGGTCTCCCGGCGGGAGGACGTGGTGCAGGCCCGGCGCATCCGCGAGGCCGCCGCCGCCCTGCGCGCCGCGGTGCCCGGTCCCGTGGGGGCGCGCGCCTCGGCGGGGCGCCCTACCGCGGGCTCGCCCTCCTCGCCCGCAGCGAAGGCTCGGAGGTCTACGGCGCCGTGCGGAACGAGCCCTTCGGCGAGCGGGTGGTGCTCAAGCTCGCCCGCCAGGAGGGCCAGGCCGCCGCCTACGCAAGGGAGGCCGAGGTCCTGGGCGCCCTCCAGAGGAGCGAGGCCAGGGGCTTCGCCCACTTCACCCAGCGCCTGCCCCAGCCCGTGGCCGTGGGCCGCCTGGAAGGGCCCGAGGCGCGCCCGGCCCTGGCCCTGCGGGCCCTGCCCGGAGCCTGGGGTTCCCTGGCGGCGGTGGCGGCGCGCCAGCCCGGCGGCCTGGATCCCCGCCACGCAGTCTGGATGGGCCGGCGGATCCTGGAGGTGCTGGCCTTCGTCCACGACAGCGGCTGGCGGCACGGGGACCTCGCGCCGGAGCACCTGGTGGTTCAGCCCGCGGACCACGGGGTGCTCATCGTCGGCTGGGCCCGGGCCTGCCAGGCCGGCGACGCCGAATCCGCACGCCGGGACTTGCGGCAGGTGGCCTGGACGCTCCGCGCCCTCCTCGCCGGAGCCTCGGACCCCGCCAGCCTGTCCGCGGGTGTCCCCGGACCCATCGCGCCCCTCCTCGACCGCGCCTCGGAAGGACGGGGGCCCGCCGACGCCCGGGCCTTCGACCAGGAACTGCAGGCCGCCGCCCTCGAGGCCTTCGGGCCGCCCCGCTTCATCCCCTTCATCCCCTAGCACCGGAGGTGCCCCATGGGCTACGGCTACTACTCCCACGAAGCGCACGCCGCCCTGCTCGCCGGGCGCCAGAACCTGGGCCGCGGGGAGGTCTTCCAGCAGACCGCCTGCCATCCCCTCATGAACCCCAAGGGCATGAAGGTGCGGGAGAGCCGGGATTCCGCGGACCATCCCAACTCCCTCGGCATCGTCTTCGCCCTCGACGTGACGGGCTCCATGGGGGATATCCCCCACCTCCTGGCCACCCAGGAGCTGCCCGAGTTCATGAAGCTGCTGGGGGCCTGCCAGGTGCCGGATCCCCAGGTGCTCTTCATGGCGGTGGGGGACGCCACTTCGGACCAGGCGCCTCTGCAGATCGGCCAGTTCGAGACCACCGCCGAGCTCATGGACCAGTGGCTCACCTGGAGCTACCTGGAGGGCGGGGGCGGCGGCCAGTTCACGGAGAGCTACGAGCTGGCCTTCTACTTCGCGGTGCAGCACACGGACCTGGACTGCTGGGAGAAGCGCCGGCGCAAGGGCTACCTCTTCCTCACCGGCGACGAGCACCCCTATCCGGCGGTCTCCCGGCACCAGGTGGAGGCCCTCTTCGGCGAGAAGCTGGACGAGGACCTGCCCCTGGAAGAAGTGGTGGCCGCCGCCAGCGAGACCTTCCACTGCTTCTTCCTCATTCCCGACCTGCACCGCCGGGAGCGCTGCGAGCCGCGCTGGCGCGAGGTCCTGGGGGACCGGGTGATCTGCATGGAAGCCCCCCAGGACACCTGCCGGGTGGCGGCGGGCCTGGTGGCCCTCACCGAAGGTCGGGTCCCCGACCTGGACGCCTTGGCGGCCCTCCTGGAGAAGGAGGCGGACCCGGGGCGCGTACCGGCGGTGATTCGCGCCCTGCGGCCCTACGAGGCCCTCCTGGCCGCCCGGACCGCGCCTCCAGGACCCCCGGAG
>JBGASS010000433.1:0-2386 GCA_044229555.1 Holophagaceae bacterium | reverse complement strand
GGCCCCGGCACACCCTGGAGATCGTGGATGCCCAGGGCCGCGCCATCAGCCACTGGTCCAAGCTCTACCGCGGCCGGGTGGCCCGCTGGCTCCTGGAGCACGGCGAAGGCGATCCCGCCAAGCTCCGGCGCGGCCGCATCGAGGACGGCACCTGGGACGGGAGTGTGGACAACGGCCTCGGCGGCCGCTGCCTGCGCCTGGTGGTCACCGCCCAGGCCGCGGGCCGGAAGGCGCAGACCGCCCCGTGAGCTGCTCGGAGCAGAAACCCCTCTTCTGGCAGCGGCAGCCCGTCCTGCCCCTCGAGGTGCAGCGCTTCCTGCGCCAGCGGCTGGAAGCGGCCCTGCACGCGCCCCGGGACCGGGCCCTGCTGGTCTGGCCCGCGGTGCTGGGGGCGCCGAAGCTGCGGGCGGAACATCCCGGCGGCCTGCCGGAACCGCTGCTCCTCGCCCACGCCGCGCGGATGCTGGCGGCGGTGGGCGCGGCGGATCCCGAAGCCGCCTGGTCCGAAGCCCTGGAGCGCTTTCCCGACACCGCCCAGGCGGGCCCCGCCGGCTGGCTTCCCGGCGGCGCATGGGGACACCTGGGCCCCCTGGTGAGCCTGCGGAGCGGCGTGGTCCTGTCCGCCCTCACGGGGCTGCCGGAGGGCGACACCTACCTGCTGCACGCGGCGGCGGCCCTCTTCGACCTGGCCCTCTACCACGAGACCCACGACGCCCTCGAAGCCCTCTGGCAGGACGCCGGCGGCGACCTCCGCCAGGGGCTGCAGGGCCTCATCCTCCTGGCCGCGGGCTACCACCACCAGCAGTTGCACAACCTGGGGGGCGCCGCCGCGGTGTGGGAGGAGGGCCTGGCCCGGCTGGAGCCCTTCCAGGGCCTCCTGCCCACCCCCTGGGGCGCCGTGGAGCACCGGGACGCCCTGCAGTTCACGGAGGAGCGGCTGGCCTATCTCGGCGCCCTTCCGGGGAAAGGGGAGGATGCTGATCCCGAGGCCCTCTGGTCCATGCCCGTGCCGCGCTGGGAGATCGTGTGAAGCTGACCGCCGACATCCTCGTCCTGGGCGCCGGCATCGCCGGCTGCACCGCCGCCATCCGCGCCGCGGACCTGGGCGCCTCGGTGATCCTCGTGGCGAAGGACGTCCTGGGGGAGAGCAACACGGGCTATGCCCAGGGCGGCATCATCGGCTCCGTGCCGGAGAGCGCCAACGGGGAGAAGCGGGACACGCCGCAGCTGCTGGCCTCGGACATCGAGGCCGCCGGCGCCGGGCTCTGCAACGAGGAGGCCGTGCGGCTGCTGGCGGAGCAGGGGCCCCGCCTCTGCCACGAGTTCCTCTGGGAGCGGCTGAAGGTCCCCTTCGACCAGGACGCCAGCGGCGAGCCCGATCCCACCGCCGAGGCCGCCCACAGCGTGCCGCGCATCTACCACGCCAAGGACGCCACGGGCCTCGCCATCCAGCTGGCCCTCAGCCAGGCGGTGCGCAGCCATCCCGGCATCACGGTGCTGGAGGGCCGGGTGCTGGTGGACCTGCTGACCAATCCCCACCACAGCAAGGATCCCCGCCACGTCTACGACCCCATCACCGTCTGGGGCGCCTACCTCTTCGACGCCGCCACCGGCGCGGTGGAGCTCTGCCTCGCGAAGCGCACGGTCCTGGCGACCGGCGGCCTGGGCTACCTCTACCTCCACACCACCAACCCGGCGGGCGCCACCGGGGACGGCCTGGCGGCGGCCTACCGCGCCAACGCCCGCATCGTGAACTGCGAGTACGTGCAGTTCCACCCGACCTCCCTGTATGTGCCCGGCAAGCCCCGGACGCTCCTGACGGAGGCCCTGCGCGGGGAGGGCGCCCACCTGGTGAACCGGAAAGGGCAGCGCTTCATGGGGAAATACGCTCCGGAGCCGATGGAGCTGGCCCCCCGGGACGTGGTGAGCCGGGCCATCTTCCAGGAGATGGCCGCCACCGGCGAGCCCTGCGTGTTCCTGGACCTGCGCCCCGTGGCCGCGCGCCTGGACCTGGAGGCCCACTTCCCCAACATCATGGCCATCTGCCGCGCCGAGGACCTCGAGCCCACCCGCCAGCCCGTGCCCGTGGTCCCCGCCGCCCACTACTTCTGCGGTGGCGTGCTGGTGGATCTGGAGGGCCGCACCAGCCTGCCGGGGCTGCACGCCGCCGGCGAAGTGGCCTGCACAGGCGTCCATGGCGCCAACCGCCTCGCCTCGACCTCCCTGCTGGAGGGCCTGCTCTGGGGCCACCGCGCCGCGGAGGCCATGGTGGCGGAGTCGCGGGGCGCGACCCTCCCGGAGGCCGGGACCTTCGCCCCCTGGACCCCGCCGGAGCACGCAGAAGCGACGGACCCCCTCCTCATCGAGCAGGACTGGAACCTCATCC
>JBGASS010000432.1:0-2394 GCA_044229555.1 Holophagaceae bacterium | reverse complement strand
GAATCCAGGCTAGGCAGACCGCGCGGGCTCGAAGCCTTCCTCCCACAGCCAGGCCCGGGCGTCCCCGGGATCGCCGAAGCGGGCGAGGACCTGGAAGCCCTCCCGCGCGTCCCCGTCCACGGCGTCCAGCAGGTTCCGCTCCCGCACCAGGCAGGCGCCGCCGACCTCGTCCAGGCCGAGCTGCACCAGCTCCCACTCGACGCCGCCGGCGTCCCGCCAGAGCTCCCGGCGCAGGCCTTCCATCTACGTCGGGGGGACGTTCCAGCCCTGGATGCGCTGGAAGCTTTCCACGTCCACGATCCCCTCGTGGAGATGGTCGTTCCAGCGCACCAGGCAAGAGACGCTGGCCGCGCCCTCCTTGGGGTCGGCGGCGACCATCTTGAGGCCGCCCTTTTTCACCGCCTCCTCCCGGCCCCCATCCTCGAAGAGGACCAGGGCGTAGGAGGAGGTGAATCCCACCTTCCAGAGCCCGTGCTTGAAGAGGTCCGGCTTCAGGAAGAGCCGCCAGTTCCGCGGCGTGGCGGAGATGGTGCGGAACTGGGCCGGAACCCCCTCGGCGCCGGCCTCGCCCGCGAGGGCGAGTTCTCCCAGGGCCTCGACCTCCTGCACCACCAGGGGATCCGGCGGCAGGGTGGCCATGGCCTTGAGCTGGGGCAGCAGGCGGATCCGCCTCAGCCACCCGGGGAACTGCAGGTAGGCGTAGACGAAGGGGATGAGGGGGGCCGTCCAGTCGAGGGCGTTGCTGAGCTGGGGTAGGTCCTCCAGGTAGGGGAAGTCCACGCGCCAGACCTCCCGGTAGGCCACGAAGGCCAGCAGCAGGATGTTGAGGGGATAGGCCAGGATGCTGAGGCGCAGGGCGGTGGCGTTGCGCGGGGGCAGGATCCGGTTCAGGCACCAGGGTCCGAGGATGAGCAGGCCGCCGAGGACGGGGATCCACCAGGCCGTCTCGGCGCGGCGGTAGGCGTAGGAGGCTCCGGAGGCCAGCAGCAGCACGAGGAAGCCGGCCAGGGGGGCCTGGGCCGTCTCGTGGCGGAGCCGGAGGTGTTCCGCCGCTTTCTTGACGTCGTCGAAGGAGGCCATGCCGGAATCCTATCCCGGGAACAGCGAACCGGCTCAACCCTTCTCGAAGAAGAGCACCACCATCCCGAACCCCACCCGGTCGCCGTTGTGCAGTTCCCGGGCATCCCCGGGGGCCAGGCGCTCGCCCTTCACGTAGGTGCCGTTGGCCACGCCCTGCTCCTCGATGATGAAGTAGCGGCCGTGTTCGCAGAGGATCCGAGCATGGCGCCGGGAGACGCTGAGGTTGGGATCCTCCTCGGTGAGGTCGATGTCCGGATGGATCCCCGTGTTGGGGTCGAAGCGGCCCACGAGGGCGCCGTGGGCCTGGATCGGGAACTTCTTGCCGGAGATGACGGAGACGATGCTGGGCTGGGCCGGGGGCGCCGCCGCCTTGGCCTTGGCGGGGGTCGGCGTCGGGCCCTCGCCCTTCTCGACCTTCGCGCCGAGTTCGCGGTTCCGCTGGGCCAGGCGCTGCATCATCTTCACGGAGACTTCGGGGTTCTGCCGGATCATGCGGAGGAAGGTGCCGCGGTTGATGGCGATGAGCTCGCTGTCCTCCAGGGCCACCGCGGTGGCGGGGCGGGCGATGGCCTCCAGCAGGCTCCCTTCGCCGAAGAAGTCCCCCTTGGCGAGCTCCTCGATCCAGTCCCCCTTGGGCTCGTCCCCGACGTAGATGCGCACCTTCCCCATGAGGATGACGTACATCTGCTGCGCCATCTCCCCCTTGCGGTAGACGATCTCCCCTTCCTTGAAGCGGAGCTTGCTCTGGTCAATGAAGGAGGAATCAGCCATGGGCAACCTGGAGTGTTCCTACCATACCGGAGCCCGCCGTTCCGGGGAATGACCGATTGGAAAAGCCCGGCCCGGGGCGGCCCATCCTCATCCGACGGCCATGAAGACCCGGTCCAGCAGGCCCTGGAGGCGCTCGGCCTCGCCTTCGCCGAAGCCCGCGGGGTGCGGACAGTCCAGGTCCAGGACCGCGATGAGCCGCCCTCCGGCGCACCTCACCGGCAGCACCAGTTCGCTCCGGGTGGCGTCGTCGCAGGCGATGTGGCCGGGAAAGGCGTGGACGTCGGGCACCAGCTGGCGAGACTCCGTCCGGGCGCAGGCGCCGCACACACCGCGCTCGAAGGGGATGCGCAGGCAGCCCATGCCGCCCTGGTAGGGACCCACCGCCAGCTGGCGGTCCCCGATCCGCCGGTAGAACCCGCACCAGTTGGCCTGGGGGAGGGCGTGCCAGAGGAGGCAGGCGAGGGTGGCCTCGAGGGCCACTTCGTCGGTCTCGTCCTGGACCGCCGCCAGGATCTGGGGCATGGCCGCGTCCAGGCGCGCCAG
>JBGASS010000431.1:0-2916 GCA_044229555.1 Holophagaceae bacterium | reverse complement strand
CACCGCCGGCACGGTGTCGCGGACGGTGACCCTCACGGTCGTGCCGCCGCCGGACCTGGCCCTGGCCTTCGGCACCCCGGGGCTCACGGTGGCCCCCGGCTCCGCCGGCGCGGTTTCCGTCCTGGCCACCCGCAGCGGGGGCTTCGCCGCGGCCCTGGACCTCGCCCTCCTCGCGCCCCCCGCCGGCCTCGGGGGCACCTTCAGCCCCAACCCCATGACCGCCGGCGCCAGCAGCCTCACGGTCCAGGCCGCGGCCGGCCTGGCGCCGGGAACCTACGGACTCACCGTGCAGGCCAGCGGGGGCGGCCTGGTCCGGACCGCCACGCTCGCGGTGACCGTGGCCAGCGGCGGCGGCTTCACCCTGAGCACCGCACCTCCGGCCCTGGATGTCCCCCAGGGCGGAAACGGCCTCCTCGCCGTGAACCTGGCGCGCACCGGGGGCTTCGCCGGGGAGGTGGCCCTCAGCCTCCAGGGCGCTCCGGCGGGGGTGACGGGCACCTTTCTGCCCAACCCGGCGGCGGGAAGCACAGCCTCCCTCACGGTGACCGTCGGGGCGGCGGTGGCGCCAGGCAGCTACACCCTCACGGTGCAGGGCGCATCCGGCGCCCTGGTCCAGGGCATCGCCTTCGTTCTGAACGTGGCGCAGGCCGCGGATTTCAGCCTGGGACTGGGCGCCCCGGCCCTCTCGCTGGCGCAGGGGGGCGCCGCCAGCGTGGCGGTCGTCGTCACGCGGATCGCGGGGTTCGGCGGCGCGATCGCTTTCACGCTGCTGGACGCGCCGGTCTGGGCGGGCGCCTTCGCCCCAATCCCGCCACCGTCACGGACCTGGACCCTCAGCGCCACCGCGGCCGCGCCGTGGGCGTTCATCCGCTGCGGGTGCAGGGCAGCAGCGGGGCCTCACCCGCACCGCCAACCTGTCGGTGACGGTGACGTCGGCGCTGGACTTGCCCTGCAGGCGAGTCCCGCCAGCCCTCAACGCCCCCCAGGGCGGCGGCGCCGGCGCCATTGCGGCCATCCAGCGCAGCGGCGGCCACCGGGGCCGGCCCTGAGCCCGCCGGGCGCCCCGGTAGGGGCGGCGGGGGCCCCGCCAGCGCCTCCGGTCCGAGCAGTACCCTGGCGATGATAAGCGTGGACGCCGCCGGTGGACCGCACCACCCCTCACGGTGCAGGGGCCAGAAGATGGCGCGCCCCTGAGCCTGCTGGTCACCCCGAGCCTACCCTCATCACCACCAACGACACCAAGGCCAGCTTCACCATGAACACCTGCTGCTCCTACTTCGCGGGCAACCAGGAGTTCCACCTCTGCAAGGACAATGGCGGGATCTACGCGCTCACCTCCATCTGCACCCACCTGGGCTGCAACGTCGGTTTCGTGAATCCGCCGCCGGACCCGGTGACCTTCCAGTGCCCCTGCCACGGCTCCCAGTACGACGGGAACGGCTTCAACACCCAGGGGCCCGCCACCCTCCCCCTGGTCCACTACCTGGTCCTCGAACCGGCCCCGGGGGCCAAGCTGGTGGTGAACAAGGCGGTGATCGTCAACGCGGCCACCCGGCTGACGTGACGGCCTTCCGGAATCCTCCCCCTAGACTGGAGGCTCCTTGGGAGCCGCCATGCGCGTTCTGGTCCTCAACGCCGGTTCCAGCAGCCTGAAGTTCAACCTCTTCGAGATGACCGACGAGACCCTGCTGCTGGAGGGCCTGGCGGAGCGCATCCATGTGGACGGGCGGCTGTCCTGGACCGCGGGAACCGAATCCGGCGAGGAGGACCTGCCCCTGCCGGACCACGCGGCGGCCCTGGCCGCCATGCTCGACCTGCTCCGCGCGCGCCTGGACGGGACGGGCATCCACGCGGTGGGCCACCGGGTGGTGCACGGGGGCCCCAAGTACGGGGAGAGCACCCTCATCACGCCGGAAGTCCTGGCGGACATCGAGGCCTACGCCCTCTACGCGCCGTTGCACAATCCCAACAACGCCCTGGGCATCCGGGTGGCCATGGCGGCGCTGCCGGACGTGCCCCACATCGCGGTCTTCGATACGGCCTTCCACCACACGATGCCCGAGCACGCCCGCATCTACGGCATCCCCTACGAGCTGTCCCTGAAGTACGGCATCCGCCGCTACGGCTTCCACGGCTCCAGCCACGCCTACGTGGCGGCGCGCACGGCCCTCCTGGTGGCGCGGCCCCTGCGCGCCCTCAAGCTCGTCACCTGCCACATCGGCAACGGAACCTCGGTGTGCGCCGTGCGCTACGGCCACAGTATGGACACCAGCATGGGCATGACGCCGCTGCAGGGCGTCATCATGGGCACCCGCTGCGGAACCCTGGACCCCAGCATCGTGGACCTGCTCATCGAGAAGGAGCACCTGGACTACCAGGCCATCACGGAGCTGCTGAACAAGAAGTCCGGCCTCCTGGGCATCAGCGGGGTCTCCAGCGACTTCCGGGAGATCGAAGCCGCCGCCGACGCCGGCAATCCCAGGGCCATCCTGGCCCGGGACATCCTCACCTACGACGTGCGCAAGTTCATCGGCAGCTACGTCAGCGTCATGGACGGCGTGGACGCCATCACTTTCACCGCCGGCATCGGCACCCACAGCCCGCGCCTGCGCGCCGAAGTCTGCCGGCACCTGACCTACCTGGGCGTGAAGCTCGACGACGCCGAGAACCGGGACGGGCAGGGGGAGCGCCTCATCAGCGCGCCGGACTCGAGGGTCGCCGTGGCGGTGGTCCCGACCCACGAGGAGCTGATGATCGCCCGGGAGACGGTGCGGTAGGGGGGCTACGACCTGGGTCCGCCGCACCATCCTTCCGACTATCCGATCCTGGCTCGCTGCGCTCGCGTTGCGCCTGAGTTCGTGGTGATCCAGAAGGCGGATCACCACGAACTCAGGCACCTTAGGTCAAGGTCGAGGG
>JBGASS010000430.1:0-2404 GCA_044229555.1 Holophagaceae bacterium | reverse complement strand
CAGGTCTTCACGCAGGGCGGGTCGTCGCACTGCTGGCACTGGACCGGCATGTAGAAGTGCCCCGGGCGGGGGACCTGCTCGGCGTCGTAGTAGATGTCCGAGTGGTTGACGTCCACGCCGTGGGCCTTCTCCATTTCCAGGACGCGGATCCAGTGGAGCTGGGGGTCCTTGCGGGACTGGTTGTTCTCCTCGGCGCAGGCGTAGACGCAGCGCCGGCAGCCGACGCAGCGGGAGAGGTCGAGGCCGTAGCCGAACTTCACGCCTTCCATCGGTCCCGTCGTGTCCACGCTCACGGCCTTGCCGAACTTCCGGCCGTACCTGCCCTCCAGCTCCGCGACGTAGCGCCGGACCTGGGCGGGGTTCAGCTCCCGGAAGGACTTGCGGAAGAAGGACTCCAGGCTGCAGCCCGTGCTCGCGGCGGCGGCGCCGGCGGCCAGGAACTGCACCACGGTGCGGCGGCTCGGATCGGGAGGCTGCTCACCAGAACCGGAGCCGGGGCAGGCGCAGGACGGGTCGTGGCTCATCGCTTCATCTCGCTGGGCCGCTGGGGCGGCGGAAGGGGTTTGATGGGCTTGAAGCGCGGCGCGTGGGGGTTGTGGCAATTGACGCAGAGCAGGTAGGTCCGCTCCCCGTTCCATTGCCCCACCCGCTTGCCGTGGACGCCCCGCTTCCAGTCCCGGTACTTGTCTCCGTGGCACTGGCCGCAGAGCCGGTAGGACTCGGTGAAGGGGATGAGGGCGCCGCCGGTGAGGTGGAGCATGTCCCGGTTCTTGGCGTCGTGGCAGTCCAGGCACCACCGGTTCTCGTTGTCGTGGTTGAACTCGCCCTGGACGTCGTCGTGGAACTCCAGGGTCCGCTTGGCGGCCTTGAAGTCCCCGGTGTGGCAGCTGGTGCAGGGGAAGATGCCGTCCGTGAAGGGGGGCGGCTTGGCCTCCACCAGCCTCACCTTGGCCGCGGGGGCGGCGGAGGGCTTGGCGTCGTGGGCGCCCTGCCCCCGGGCCGCGGTGGCCAGCAGGCCCATGGCGAGAACCCCCGTAAACCACGGCCTCATGGTCATCCCGGACTCCGATCGGATGTCCGTGAAGGGTCGGGCGTCCCCCCGGTGTCCGGGATCACATGTGGCGCCCCGCCGGCGCCCCCACCGCGGGCGACGGCATCAAACGCCCGCAGCGCCTCCACCAGGCTCGGCAGAACCTGGAGAATCCCGTCCACATCCCGCTCCGAGGTGGGATGCCCCAGGCTCACCCGGATGGTCCCCCTGGCGTAGTCCGGCGGCACCCCCATGGCTCTCAGCACGTGGCTGGGCTCCTTCTGGCCCGTGCTGCAGGCGCTGCCGGTGCTCACGCAGTAGCCCGCCTCGTTGAGCCTGAGGAGCAGCGCCTCGCCTTCCAGGCCCTTGAAGCCCAGGAGCGTGGTGTTCGGGAGGCGCGGCGCGGCGGCTCCTTCAACCCGCGCGTCGGGAATGGACGCCAGGCAGCCCGCCTCCAGCCGGTCCCGCAGGGCTTCCACCCGGGCCATGGCCGGCAGGCGCTCCGCGGCGAGCCGGGCCGCCCGCCCCAGGCCGACGATCCCGGGCACGTTCTCGGTGCCCCCGCGCCGGCCCCGCTCCTGGCCGCCCCCCACCAGGAAGGGCTTCAGGCGCAGGCCCCGGCGGATGAACAAGGCCCCCACGCCCTTGGGGCCGTGGAACTTGTGGGCGCTCAGGTTGAGCAGGTCCACGCCCCAGGCCCGGACGTCCACGGGGATCCTGCCCATGGCCTGGGTGGCGTCGCAGTGCACCAGGACGCCCTTGGCCTTGGCGATGCGGCTGATGTCGTGGATGGGGAAAAGGACGCCGGTCTCGTTGTTGGCGGCCATGGCGCTCACCAGGGCCGTGTCGGGGCGGATCGCCGCCTCCAGCTCCGCCAGGTCCAGCCGCCCCTGCCCGTCCACGCCCAGCGCCGTGACCTCGGCGCCCATGCGCTGGAGCCAGTCCGCGAGGGCGAGCACCGCCGCGTGCTCCACCGCGGTGATCACGAAGTGGCGCCGGGCCGGAAAGGCCTCGAAGACGCCCCGGAAGGCGTGGTTCAGGCCCTCGGTGCCGCAGCCGTTGAAGACCAGCTCCGCGGGGCTGGCGTTCAGGAGGGCCGCCACCTCCTCCCTCGCGTTCACCACCGCCCCGTCGCTGAGATGGCCCAGGGAATGGGCGGAGCCGGCGTTGCCGAAATGGTCCGCGAACCAGGGCAGCATGGCCTCCACCACCTCCGGAGCGCAGGGGGTGGTGGCGTTGAAGTCCAGGTAGACGGGGCCGGCCATGCTCCGAGTTTACGGTCCGTCCAGGAATTCCCCTCCTGCGGCCGGCCGTTCCGGGGGAACCTGTCACAGACGCGGGCGCACCGGCGCCTCAAGGAGGACCGGAGGCATC
>JBGASS010000429.1:0-2415 GCA_044229555.1 Holophagaceae bacterium | reverse complement strand
GCATGGACCGGGCACGGCAGACCGGAGCACCGGATCCTCCCGCCGCCTACTCCCGCCAGATCCCCGAATAGTCGCCCACCCCGTTCAAATCGATCTCCAGCCCCGGCGCCATGGCCGCGACCTGGTCCGGCCACCAAAGCAGGGCGAAAGGGGCCAGTTCCACCAGGCGCAGCTGGACCTGCCGGAGGAGGGCGTAGCGCGAGGTTTGGTCCGGGGCCCGGTGGGAGGCTTCAAGCAGGCGATCCACCTCGGCGTCGCGGAAGCGGCCGCGGTTGAAGCCCTTCTTGGGGACCTTTGAGGAGTGGAAGGAGTCGAAGAGCATCTCCGGATCGCTGGCGCCCACCCAGCGCAGGGAGAAGATCTCGAACTTGCCGTCGATGACCTCGGAGAGGAGGGTGCCGAATTCCCGGGTGAGCACCCGGACTTCCACGCCCAGCTTCCGCCACATGGCCTGAAGGGCCAGGGACTTCATGCGGGCTTCCACCTCCGTCGTGCTGCTGAGGGTGAGGCGGAAGCGGATCCCATCAGGCCCGCGGCGGCGGCCCGCGGCGTCCAGCAGGGCCTCCGCCCGGCGCAGGTTGGCGGCGGGCTCCGGGGAGATGCCGAGGGCCTCCCGGGCGTCCGCCCCCCAGGCCAGCTCCGGCGGATAGAAGCCCCAGGCCTCCCGGGCCAGACCGCCCCGCAGGCCCGCCACCATGGCCTTCCGGTCGATGGCCAGGGAGAGGGCGAAGCGCACCCGGGGATCGCCCAGGATGGGGTGCTCGCACTTGAAGGCGACGTATTCCAGGTTGGCCCCAGGGAAGTGGCGCACCGCCATGCGCGGCGCAGGCTTCAGCAGGTCCGGCGGCAGGTTGTTGAGGGCGGCCTGCACGGCCCCGTGGCGCAGGGCGAGGAGGCGCGTGGTGGCGTCCGGCAGCCGGCGCAGCTCCAGGTCCTGGGGTCTGCCGCCGTGGCCCGCGAAGTCCGGATGGCCCGCCTTCGCTTCCAGGACGATGCGCTGCTCCGGGACGACCTCCTGGATGCGGTAGGGCCCCGTGCCCGGCAGGCGCGGGCCGCGCATCCCCGCGGGGGCGATGCCGACCACCGCCCGCACCAGGTTGGAGGCGAAGCCAGGATTGGGCGCCTTCAGGGTGATGCGCAGGGTCTCGAAGTCCGGACCCCGCACGATGTCCATCGCCGCGATCTCTCCCTTGAACGGACCGGCCTTGGGGCTTGCGATCGCGGGGTCCATCAGGGCCTCGATGGAATCCTTGGCGTCCGCCGCGGTGAGGGGCCGATGTTCATCAAACCAGGGCGTGTTCCAGAGGTTGAAATCGAAGGCGAGCACCGTGAAGGGCACCTCCCAGCGCCAGGCGGTGCAGGCGTCGGGCACGAGGTTCAGCCGCGCGTCCCGGCGCAGCAGACCCTGGTGCGTGAGGGCCAGGAGCCGCTGGCTGGCCTGGTCCGGACCGAAGCGGGGGTCGAAGGAGAGAGGGAAGCTCTCCCAGGCCATGACGGCGGTGTCGGGGCGCGGCGCGGGCCGGCAGGCGCCGAGGAGGGCCACCAGGGCCAGCCCTGCCGCGGCCTTCCCGGTCATGGGAGGACCCAGGCGCCGAGCACCGCCTCGCGGGACGCGCCGGTCACCTCCGGCGCGTTCCCCGGCAGCCCGAGGGCGCTCGCCGCGCCGAGGAGGGCCCAGGCGACGGCCTCCCGGGAGGCGGAGGGAAGGGCCACGTCCTCCGCGATCCGGAAGGCCGGGAAGGCCTCCGCCAGCAGGGATCGGAGGCGTGCGTGCCGGCCGCCGCCGCCGGAAAGGAGGAGTTCCGTCCCCGCGGGAAGGGAGGCTCCGAAGCGGCCCCAGGCCTCGCCGCAGGCGCGGGCGCTGAAGGCGGCGAGGGTGGCCAGGCGCTCCTCCAGGGGCAGGGTTTCCAGGTCCTCCCACCGCCCCGCCAGCCACGCACTGCCGAAAACCTCGCGGCCCGTGGACTTCGGCGGCGGGGTCTGGAAATACGGATGCGCGAGCCAGGCCGCGAGCCGATCCGCGCGCACCGCGCCCGAGGCGGCGGCGCCCCCGGGATCGAAGGGCCGGCCGAGCCAGCGCTGGGCGGCGAGATCCAGCAGGCTCATGCCCGGCCCGGCGTCGAAGCCGTTCAGCCGCGCGCCGTCCCAGGCGGCGAAATTGGCGATGCCGCCCAGGTTCAGGGCCAACCAGGGGCGGTCCGTGCCCCGCAGCCAGAGCTCCGCCTTGGGCACCAGGGGCGCGCCCTGGCCCCCGAGGGCCAGGTCCCGGCGCCGCAGGTCCCACGCCACGGGACAGCGCAGGGCCTCGGCCAGGAGGTAGGGATCCGCCAGCTGGAGGGTGGCGCCCTCCGCGGGGCGATGCTGGACTGTCTGCCCATGGAGGCAGGCCAGGTGGGGCCTGCGTCCCGCCGCCTC
>JBGASS010000428.1:0-2804 GCA_044229555.1 Holophagaceae bacterium | reverse complement strand
GGGCGACGTTGTGGCCGGCCAGCACCGGGAAGGCCGCCGTGATGGCCGCGATGCCCGAGGAGACGGACACCGCCACCGTCAGGATGTAGTCCACCAGCAGGGAGGAGCCGGCGGTGAGGGCCGGGAACTCGCCCAGGTTCTCCTTCGCGACGATGTAGGCGCCCCCGCCCCCGGGGTAGGCCTGGATGGTCTGCCGGTAGCTGATGGCCAGGATGATCAGCAGGCCGACGATGCCCAGGGAGACCGGGATGGAGAGGCCGAAGATCGCGTGGCCGGCCATTCCCACGGCCACCGCGGCACCGGCGCCGTGGTGGAGGGCCATGGAGAGGGAGGCCATGATCTCCTGGGTGGCGTAGGCCACGGAGGAGAGGGCGTCCGAGCTGAACACCGCCAGGGCGATGGGGTTGTTGATCCGGGTGTGGTGCGATTCATCACTGGCAAGTCGTCGGCCCAGGAGGAGTCGTCTGAAATTAGGCATGGCCGACCATGGTAGGGCCCTGGGGTCCGGGGAGCAAATCCGCCCGGGATCCAGGGTTCCGGTCGGCCCTCGCGGCCGGGCTCCGGACGGCAGGCCCCATCCCGTCTTTCGAGCCCATCAGGTTAGTGTAGAAATATAAAGGTTTGAAAATTTGTGAATTATTCCACCCCAAAGGCTTGCGGAGATCCCGTGATGGCCGTCACATTTGGTGCCGGTTTCGCATTCTAAGGACATTCCAGTCCCCCCATCGCCGGACTGCCCCATTCAACCCGGTTCCGGACCTTCCGGACCAACGCGGGATCCCCGCAGGAGCACCCCATGAACCGCAAGATCACCACCCTCGCCACCCTCTTCGCCGCGGGCGCCTTCGCCGCCACCGCCATGGCCCCGAAGATGGACGCCGCCTCCGTCAAGAACACGTCCGACAAGTCCATGGTCGAGATCAAGCTGCGGCGCCGACAAGAAGGACGGCAAGGACATGAAGGACCACAAGTGTTGCAAGGACATGAAGGAATGCAGAAAGGGAAGAAGGACCAAGCGCAAGGCGAGCGAAGGACGGCAAGTGCGGCAAGGACAAGAAGGGCAAGAAGGAAGCCGGCAAGGACATGAAGGACGGCAAGTGCGGCAAGGACAAGAAGGAGAAGTCCTGCGGCGCCGGCTCCTGCGGCTCCAAGAAGAACTGAGACCGACCGACTACCTCAAGGGGGAGGCTCGCCTCCCTTTTTCCTTCCTCGGGATGCCGGCATGGCGACTGAACCTTTCCAGGGCGTGGGCGGGGCTGCGCCGGCCCCATCTGGCGGAGGTGGCGGCCCTCGAACGCGCGCCGGTGCCCTTCTGGGAGATCGCCCCGGAGAACGTGGTGGGCCAGGGCGGAAAACGCCACCGCAAGGCCATGGCCATCCTCGAGAGGGATCCGGTGATCACCCACGGCCTCTCCATGTCCTTGGGGGGCTTCGACGATTGGGAGGCGGAGGTGCTCGACAACCTCCGCGCCTTCCTCAAGGCCACCGGCAGCCCCTGGCACAGCGAGCACCTCTGCTGGACCTCCGTCGGCGGCGCCAACACCCACGAGCTGCTGCCCATGCCCTTCACCCGGGAGGCGGTGCGGCACACGGTGCAGCGCGCGCGGCGGCTCCAGGGGGAATTGCCGGTCCCCTTCCTCTTCGAGAACGTCAGCTACTACGCGGAGCTGGGCCACGCGGAGATGAGCGAGAAGGACTTCCTCGCCGAGGTCCTGGAAGGGGCCGACTGCGGCTGGCTCCTGGACATCAACAACGTCTACGTGAACAGCCGCAACCACGGCTTCGACCCGAAAGCATGGCTGGAGGGGCTGCCCCTGCACCGGGTGCGCCAGATGCACATCGCCGGCCACTGGTGGGACGAGGCGGACGGACTGATCATCGACACCCACGGCGCGGACGTCATCGACCCGGTCATCGAGCTCTTCGAATGGGTCCTGCGCCGCATCGGCCGCCCGGTGCCCGTGCTGCTGGAGCGGGACAACAACATCCCCCCCCTGGCGGCCCTGCTGGCGGAGCGGGACCGGCTGCAGGCGGCCTACGACCGGGCCCTGGCCCCAGCGCCGGTGACGGTGCCGGCGGGAGGGACGCATGGCTGAGCGGCTCCTCGCCCTGGAACAGGCCATGGCGGACCTGCTCCTCGACGCGTCCAGTGCGCGGGACTTCCGGGCGGACCCGGCCGCCTTCGCCCTCCGCCGCGGGCTGGATGCAGGGGACGGGGACGCGATGGGGCGCCACCACAAGCGCCTCCTCGTCTACCGGGACCTGGTGCAGAGCGCCCTGGAGGACCCCCTCCCGGACTGCTTTCCCCACACCCACCGGATCCTGGAGGGGGCGGACGCCTGGGGGGACTGCGTCCAGGCCTTCATCGCCAGCCGCAGCATCCGGAGCGCCTATTACCGGGACATCAACCCCGCCTTCGTGCTGTGGCTCGCCGACACCGGCTGGGGCCAGGACCGCTGGCCCTTTTTGCTCCAGCTGGCCCACTTTGAGCACCTGGAGCTGGAGGTCCTGTGCTGGCCGGAGGACCCGGCGCCGGAAGGCCTGTCGCAGGAGCCCCGGCCGGAGGCCGTAGCGCGCTTCTCTGCCACCGCCCGGAACCTCGCCTATGGGTGGCGCGTCCAGGAGAGCCGCGAGGAGGAGCCGGTGCCCCCCGAAGGCGCCGCCCACCTTTTCTGCTACCGCGACCGGAACCTAGAATTCGAGACCCTGGACGTGGATCCCCACACGTCGGCCTTCCTGGCCCGGTGCCTGGAGGGACAGCCCCTCAGCGCAGCGGCCGCGGCGGTGGGCCTGGAATGGACCGA
>JBGASS010000427.1:0-2925 GCA_044229555.1 Holophagaceae bacterium | reverse complement strand
CCATCATGGCCAGGCTGGCGGCGAGGTTGATGGCGGTGGTGGTCTTGCCGACGCCGCCCTTCTGGTTGGCCAGGGCCAGGATCTTCGCGGTCACTAGCCCTCCCGGGTCGGAAAGGCGAGGAAAGACGGGGCTGGCGCGGGGATCGTCACGGTCGGGCCTGTGTGTGGAACATCGTCCAGTCTAACCGTTCCACGGTCCTTATTCGAGGCCCAGGGAGGGATCGGGCACCACGGTGCCGAGACGCCGCACGGGGCCCCAGAGCCACAGGTCCTCCCAGGCGCCCAGGTGGATCCGCCCAACGGTGATCCGTACCGGATCGGGGCTGGCGGTGTGGAGCAGCCAGGCGTGGCAGCCGCTGCGCTGGGCCAGCCAGGCCCCGGCCACGGCGCAACCCGTGCCGCAACAGAGCGTTTCCCCCTCGACGCCGCGCTCCCAGGAGCGGACCCGGGCTTCCCCCTCCTTCAGGACCTCCACCACGTTCACGTTGGTCCCGCCGCCGAAGGCGGGATCAAAGCGCAGGGGCGGTGCGACGACGGGCAGATCCACCCGGACGACGGAGGGGACTTCCAGCACCAGCTGCGGATTGCCGATCCAGCCGCACACGGCCGGCTCGACGAGATCGAGGGGCGGCTCGGAGAGGCGGCAGCCCGGGCCTTCGGGCATGCGGAGCCCGATGAGGCCCTCCTGCCGGCTCAGCTCCACCCGCTCCCCGCTGGAACGGACGCCGAGGGCAGCTCCCGCGGGCGAACCCGGCACCACGAGGGCCGCCCGGGTCCCGTTGGAGCAGAAGGTGAAGCCGCCGTCCGCATCCCAGTGGTCCATGGGCCAGGCGCCGTCCGCCTCGGGTTCATGCAGGAGGAAGATCCCGTCCAGCCCGAGGCCCGTGCCCCGGGGGCAGAGCTTCCGCGCCGCCGCGGCGCCGTCGAATCCTGGCGGCGCCTCCCTGGCCCACGCATACGCGAAGACGTTCCCCGAAGCCGAGGCGAGGGTCCATTCCATCGGGATAGTATGCGTGACTGCGCCGCCCTATTTGCCGGTCTCGCCCCGATCCCGGAAGGTGTAGATGGTCTCGCCCGGTCGGGCGAAACCCTGGCGGCGGGCCAGGGCCTCCATCAGTTCCGGATCGCGCTTCGCGAGGCGCTGGACCTCCTCGAAGAGCTCCCGGTTCCGCCGGTTGAGGCCGAGCAGCACCTCGCGCTGGCGCTGGAGCTCCGCCTGCCGCTTGTGGACGGCGGGCAGGCCGCCGGGCAGCAGCCAGAGGAGGGCCGTCGACAGGAAGGCCGAGCAGAGCAGGGCCCCCCAGACGGTCCTGGATTTCAGGAGCCAGGAGGTGTTCATCAGGCTTTGCGAAGGGCGGCGAGGCGGGATCCGAAGGCTTCGCGTCCCGCGTAGCGGGCCGCGGCTCCGAGTTCCCACTCGATCTGGAGCAGTCGATTGTACTTGGCGACCCGGTCCGTGCGAGCCGGCGCGCCGGTCTTGATCTGGCCCGCCCCGTGGCGACGGCGAGGTCCGCGATGAAGACGTCCTCGGTCTCGCCGCTGCGGTGGCTGATGATGGCGCGGTAGCCGGCCTTGTGGGCCATCTCCACGGCCTTCAGCGTCTCGGTGACGGTGCCGATCTGGTTCAGCTTGATCAGGATGGCGTTGGCGACGCCTTCGGAGATCCCGCGCTGGAGGATCGCGGGATTGGTGACGAAGAGGTCGTCCTCACGAGCTGGATCTTGGCTCCGAGCTTGTCCGTGAGGGCCTTCCAGGTCTTCCAGTCGTCCTCGGCGCACCCGTCCTCGATGGTGAGGATGGGGTGCCGGGCGCACAGCCCGCCGTAGTAGTCCACGAGCTGGGCGGGGGTCTTCTTCGCGCCGTCGAGTTCATAGGCTGCGCCCTTCTTGAACTCGCTGGCGGCGCAATCGAGGCCGAGCCAGACGTCCTTCCCGGGCTTGAAGCCGGCCTTTCTTCACCGCGTCCTGGATGAGGTCCAGGGCCTCCTCGTTGCTGCCCAGGTTCGGCGCGAAGCCTCCCTCGTCACCCACGCCGGTGGAGAGCTTGCGCGCCTTCAGGACGGCCTTGAGGGCGTGGTAGATCTCCACGCCCCATCTCAAGGCCTCTGAAAAGGTAGATGCGCCGATGGGCAGCGCCATGAACTCCTGGATGTCGACGTTGTTGTCGGCGTGCGCGCCGCCGTTGAGGATGTTCAGCATGGGAACAGGAAGGGTTCGGGCAGAGGCCCCGCCGAGATAACGGTAGAGGGGCTGGCGGCATGCCTTCGAGGCCGCGTCCGCGAGGGCCATGGAGACCCCCAGGATCGCGTTGGCGCCCAGTTCTTCCTTGTTCTCCGTGCCGTCGAGATCACAGAGGAGTTCGTCCAGTTCCGCCTGCTGGAAGGGATCCATGCCCCGGAGGGCGTCCTGGATCTCCGTATTGATGGCGTGCACCGCGCCGAGCACGCCCTTCCCCAGATAACGCCCCTTGTCGCCGTCCCGCTTCTCGAGGGCTTCGCGGCTGCCGGTGGAGGCTCCGGAGGGCACCAGTGCCTGCCCTGCCGTGCCGTCGGTGAGCTGCACCCGGGCGAGCACCGTGGGGTTGCCACGGCTGTCCAGGACCTCGAGGGCGGAAACGCGATCAATGAGCTGCATGGGTTTTGGCTGACGGAACCGTGATCCTGAATGGTCTACTTCTTCTTGGCGGCCTTCTTGGCGGCGGGCTTCCTGGCAGCCTTCTTCGGGCAGCCTTCTTGGCCTTCTTCGCAGCGGCCTTCTTGGGAGCGGCCTTCTTCTTGGCGGCCTTCTTCGCGGCCGGCTTCTTCGCGGCGGCCTTCTTGGGGGCGGCCTTCTTCGCCTTCTTGGCAGCCTTCTTCGGGGCGGCCTTCTTCGTACTTCCTTGGCGGCCGGCTTCTTCGCGGCGGCCTTCTTGGGGGCGGCCTTCTTC
>JBGASS010000426.1:0-2445 GCA_044229555.1 Holophagaceae bacterium | reverse complement strand
GGCGGACATTCGATCTCATCCCGGCCCTGCAGGCGCAGGGGCATGGGCAGGCGGCCCAGGCCCAGGCTCGCCGCGCGCAGGGCCCAGGGACCCAAGCGGGCGCCGGGACGGTGGAGCACGCCGCCGTCGAAGGGCGCGCCCAGCACGACCCCGGCGACCGCGGACGGCGAGGCCTGGGAGGGCAGCCCGAGGAAGGGTGTGAGGCCGCTGCGGAGGACGGCGTCGACACCGGTGAACAGGAGGGCGGGTTCCATGCGAATCCTAGGGCTGGGGCCGCAGGTGGGCGGCGATGCGGCGGAGGAAGGCTTCTGGGTCGGGTTCCAGGGCGGAATGGAGGAGGGGTCCCGGCAGGATCTCGACCCGCGTCGAAGGCACGCGGACCATCGCGCCCAGGTGGGGCAGGAGGGCCTCGTCGCCGGTCCAGGGGTAATGGGGGGCGGCGGATTCCAGCCGCAGGGGCAAGACCGTGACGCCCAGGGCGTGGGCGGCCCTGAGGCCTCCCTCGAAGAGGGGGGCGAGGGTCCCGCCGCGGGTCGTGGTGCCTTCGGGGAAGAGGAGCAGGGGCCGGCCCCGCCGCAGGTCCCCCGCGAAGGCCGCCAGGGCCGCGGCCCGGCTGAGGGGGTCGGAGCGGTCCACGAAGCGCAGACCCGCGCGCCGGGCGCCGCGCCCGATCAGCGGGTAGGCCGCGACTTCGGCCTTGGCCAAGGTGCCCATGGGTCGAAGAGAAAAGAGCACCATGGGATCCAGCCAGCTGAGATGGTTCGACACCCAGAGCTGGGCTTCCGGCAGGGCCGAGGCCACCTCGACCTCCACGCCGATGCGGTCCAGCAGCCGTACCGACCAGGCCGACACCCCCTCCGGCGTGCCGTTCCCCGCCGCCACCGTCGCGAGTTGGCGGCCCGTGGTCGCCAGGGCGGCGGTCCAGCGCAGGAGGGGCCAGGGACGGGCGTCCCCGCTGGCCAGTCCCGGATGGAAGGCCCGCGCCGTCTCCCTCACGACACCAGCCGCAGCCGCGAATAGCGGTCGCGCATGCGGGCGAGGTCCTGCCGGTCGATGACGGACCAAAGGCGGCGGTCCCCGGAATGATAGAAGTCCTCCACCTCGCCCACCACCCGCGCGCCGAGGGCTTCGTGAACGCTGCGGGCGTCCGAATTGCCCGGTTCCACCAGGAAGCGGCAGGCGTCCAGGTCCGCCGTGAGGAGCTTGGCCACCATGGCCCGGATCAGCAGGTAGTTCACGCGCGTCTTCTGGTAGTCCGGGTGCACGGCGAGGGTGGCGCAGTAGGCGACCTTGCCGTTCACGAAGTTGAGCACGTAGCCCACGGGGCGCTCCCCGTCGAAGGCGAGGAAGCACCAGTCCGCGAAGAGTTCCGTGCAGAGCCGGAGGTAGTGCGGGCAGAGCTGGCCCGCCGCATCGCCGCCCCAGATCTCCGCCTCCAGCCGGCGGAGGTGCCCGAAATCGCCGCCCTCGAGCGCGCGCACGGAGACGCGTCCACCCTCGCGGCCCTGGATTCCTTCCAGCGGTTGCCGAGCTTCCATGGTCCACCTCTGGATTCCAAGCTTCGCGCCCCGGCATGACCAGGCGGCGACGGACCTGTGAAGGGCCCGCAGAAGGATCGGAACTTCCCGGTGACGTGGAGCCCGGGCTTATCAGCGCGCCGGATGCTCCATGAACGTGATCCCCGGATTCTTCTCCGCCGTCGTCCGGCGTTGCCAGTCGTTCTCGAAGAGGATGGCCGGATTGCCGTCCACGTCCTCCACCAGCTCGCCCCAGAAACGCGAGGGTTCGGGCCAGCCGCCCTCCAGCCAGCGGGCCATCTGGAAGCCCCTGGGCTCCAGCATCACCGGGCAGGCGTATTCGTCCTTCAGCCGGTGCTGCAGCACGTCGAACTGCAGCCGGCCCACGGCGCCAAGTATTGGCAGGGGCGCGCCGCCCTTGGGCCAGAAGACCTGGACCACGCCCTCTTCCGCGATCTGGCCGATGCCCTTGAGGAAGCCCTTGCGGGCGCCGGGATCTGCCAGGCGCACGGAGCTGAACTGCTCGGGCGAGAAGCGGGGCACGGCGTGGAAGTCCACAGGGCCCGTGGCGCTCAGCACGTCGCCGATGCGGAACATGCCGGGATTGATGAGGCCGAGGATGTCGCCGGGCCAGGCCTCGTCCACGATCTGCCGCTCCCGGCCGAAGAACATGTGGGGGTAGTTCAGCTTGAGGGTCTTCTTCTCCCGCACGTGGAGGGCGTCCATGCCCCGCTCGAAGTGGCCACTCACGATGCGGGCGAAGGCCACGCGGTCCCGGTGGGCCTTGTTCATGTTGGCTTGCACCTTGAATACGAAGGCCGTGAAGGCCTGCTCCGGCGCCACGTCCCCCCCGTCCCGGGTGGGCCGGGGCCCCGGGGAC
This sequence comes from Holophagaceae bacterium, assembly GCA_044229555.1. Classification (GTDB taxonomy): domain Bacteria; phylum Acidobacteriota; class Holophagae; order Holophagales; family Holophagaceae; genus JADJVL01. The sequence continues at coordinate 48 of JBGASS010000426.1, read as the reverse complement.
GGCGCGAGGGCCAGGAACTCCTCCAGGAATTCCGCCACGCCGAAGTTG
>JBGASS010000425.1:0-2452 GCA_044229555.1 Holophagaceae bacterium | reverse complement strand
GGTGTCGTAGCGGATCAGGCCCCGGGGCTTCGCGACCTTGTCCATCACCTCGTCGCAGGCGTCGATGCAGGCCGTGCAGGCCACGCACTCCATCTGCACGCCCTGCCGGATGTCGATGCCCGTGGGGCACACCTGGACGCAGCGGTCGCAGGCCACGCAATCGCCCTGGGGTTCTCCCTCGCCGCGGCGGGGTTCGCCGCGCTTCTCGTCGTAGACGATGGCCCGGGAATGGCGGTCCATGAGGACGGTCTGGAAGCGGCCGTAGGGGCAGAGGGTGAAGCAGAAGCGTTCCCGCAGCCAGGCGAAGTCCACCAGCACGAAGGCGGTGATGAGGACCATGGCCACGAAGAGGGTCCAGTTGGCTTTCGGGTCCTGCAGCACCACCGCCTTCAGGCGGTCCGTGCCCACGAAATAGGCCAGGAAGCTGTGGGCCAGGACCAGGGCCACCAGCAGGAAGGCCAGCCCCTTCGCGGTCTTCTTCAGCAGCCATGCCGTCGAGAGGGGCTCCTGGCTCAGCCGAAGCCGGGCCAGGTGGTTGCCCTCGATGGCCCGCTCGATGCGGCGGAAGAGGGCGGTGATGAAGACGGTCTGGGGGCAGGCGTAGCCGCACCAGACCCGGCCCCACACGGCGGTAGCGAAGCAGAGGGCGAAGGCCGTGGCGGCCAGCAGGAGGAAGAGCTTGGGGGCGTCGTGGGCCCAGAGGGCCAGGCCGAAGACCGTGAAGCGCCGGTGCGCGATGTCCAGCAGCACCGCCTGCTGTCCGCCGATCCGCAGCCAGGGCAGGAGGAGGTAGACGAGGAGCAGGACCGCGAAGACCGCGTTCCGGCGCCGGTTCCAGCTCCCCCGCACGTCCGCCGGGTGGAGGAAGCTGAACCGGCTCCGTTCCGCGGCCGCGGGGGCTGCGGCGGGCCTCATCGGGGGACCAGGTTGCCTTCCGGAGCCTTGGGGTTGGCGGGCGCCGTGTCCCGCAGGGACCGCACGTAGGCGGCGATGGCGAGAAGCTCTTCGGGCCTGAACTTGTCCTCCCAGGAAGGCATGCCCTTGTCGGCGACGCCGTCCTGCAGGGTGCGCACGAGGAAGGGCGTGGTGCCGTCGCCGTTGATCCAGAAGTCGTCGGTGAGGTTGGGGCCGGTCTGGCCGCCGCCGTCCTTCACGTGGCAGGAGGCGCACTTGCTCTCGAAGGCCGCGCGCCCCTGGGCCAGGGCGGCACCGTCCTTCTCGGCGTGGGCCACTTCCGCGGCGGTGAAGATCCGTGGCGGATTGAGCTGGCGCATGAGCAGCGCGTGCTCCTTCTGGGCCGCCTCGAAGTCCGCCGAAAGCCCGGGCCCCTCGTAGTGGTGGTAGTAGAGGAAGTAGCAGAGCCCGAAGAGGATCGTGCCCCAGAAGATCGCGTTGAACCAGGCCGGCGGCGGGTAGTCCAGCTCCTCGATGCCGTCGTAGTCGTGGTCCAGCTTGGGCTCGGGACGGTTGATGGCCATGGCCTAGTCCTCCAGGGGAAGGCGCGAGACGCGTTCGAAGTGGTCCTTGCGCCGGCGGCTGAAGGCCCAGGCGCACCAGCCGCAGAAGACCGCGAGGAAGAGGAGCATGCCGAGGACCGTCAGGCCCGCGTGGGGGAAGAGGGAGAGGACCGCCTGCTTCATTTCGCGCCCGCCTTCCCGAGGCGCTGCAGGTAGGCGATGAGGGCCACCACCTCCTTGTCCTCCATGGCCTTCGGCCCGCCCTGGGCGAAGAGGTTGTCGGCGATCTTCTTGGCCTGGGACTGGGCCAGGGCCGGGGCGTTCTGGATCTGCTCGGGGGTGTAGGGCACGCCGGTCCGCTTCAGGACCTCCAGCCGCTTCGGCAGCCCCTGGAAGTCCGTCCTGGCCCGCAACATCCAGGGGTAGGCCGGCATGATGGAGCGCGGCGTCATCACCCGGGGATCGTCCATGTGCCGCAGGTGCCACATGTCGGGGTACTTGCCGCCCAGCCGCGCCAGGTCCGGGCCGGTGCGCTTCGAGCCCCACTGGAAGGGGTGGTCCCAGGCGGTCTCGCCGGCGGTGGTGGGCTTGCCGTAGCGCAGGGCTTCGGGGACCGTGGGCCGGATCATCTGGGAATGGCAGTTGTAGCAGCCCTCCCGGACGTAGAGGTCCCGGCCGGCGATCTCCAGGGGCGTGTAGGGCTCGCCCTTGCCCTGCAGGTTGGCGTACTCGTGCAGCGTCAGGGCCGGCAGGATCTCGATGATGCTGCCCGCCAGGATCGCCAGCAGCGAGAGGACGGTGAAGACCAGGGGCAGGCCCTCCAGGCGGCGGTGGCGCTTTTCCGGCGTGCCGTCATCGAAGTGCTCCCGGCGCTTCAGCACCGGGGCGTCGGCTTCAGGGGCCGGCGCACCGCCGATGGTGCGCCCCATGTTGTAGAGCATCAGCACGAAGCTGGCGAGGAAGAGGGCGCCCCCGGCGGCGCGGACCCAGTAGAG
>JBGASS010000424.1:0-2463 GCA_044229555.1 Holophagaceae bacterium | reverse complement strand
GCCCCTCGCGCTGAAGCTGCCGCGGCAGCCCGGCACCAAGGAATCCCGCTTCGCGCACCTGCTGGCGGGCGCGCCGGAAATCGAGCTGCCGCCGATGGAACTCCCCGCCCACGGGCCGACCCGGGTCGAGCAGCTGCAGGCGGAGGTGGCCCTGCTCAGGGAAGAGCTCCGGGGCCTGCGGGAGGAGTTCCAGGCCTTCCGCCGTGAACTCGGATAGGCCCGCGCCGGGACGCGGGCCCCTCCCCGGCCGGGGGAAGCTTCACTTCTTGGCGACGTAGCCCTTCAGCCAGGCGAGATCCACCTCAGCGGCCTTCGTGTCGGCCTTCTTCTTCGCGAGGAACTTGCCGACGTCATTGAATTCGCCCGGCTTCGTCTTGGTGGGGATCTTGTCGACGTGGCAGTGCTGGCAGTTCTTGACCTCGGCCAGGCCCATGTCCTTCGCCTTCTTGACGAAGGCTGGCTTGGCGGCGGCGGGGAAGGCCAGGAGGCCCGCGGCGGCGAGGAGGAGGAGGGAAGCCTTGCGCATGTCGAAGCTCCATCGAAGGACCCGCGCTGCGGGAGGGGTGGCGTGTGAAGAACCTTGGGGGGGCCGGAGGTGCCTCAGGGTAGGTCCCGCCCCGGCGGGCCTTGATCACAGTTAGGCCAGCCGCCGCCGGGCTCCGGCCCAGGGGGGCGCCGAGCCGCCGAAAGGAGCCCCGTCAGCGCTTCGGCATCGCCAGGTCTTCGGCGATCCAGGCCCGGACGAGGGCGAGGGCCTCCAGGTCCGGCAGGACGGAGCCCAGGGGCGGCATCTGGCGGGCGGGCCGCCGGGAGGCCATGCGGTAGGCCACGGTCGAGAGGTCCGGCGCGCCGGCCTTGATGCGGCGAGTCTGGCCTTCGGGGGCGTCGCCGATGCTGGTCTTCCCCGCCACGTCGAGGGCCGAGCCGCGCCAGGGCAGGGCCGTCTCGTCCCGGGCGGCCGCGGGAACCCTCAGGTCCAGGCCGAGGCGGGCCAGCACTGGGCTGTTGCCCGGGTGACAGTTCCCGCAGTTGGCGGCGAGGTAGCCGAGGACCGCGCGTCCCCGGGGGGTCGCCGCGGGGATCCGCGGCGGGCGTGCCGCCAGGTCCGCAGGGGCGGAGGCCAGCCGACCTTCCTGCAGAAGGGTCGCGAGGGTCGTCATGCCGGGCTGGAGGGGTTCGGCGTGGGGGGCCAGGGGATCCCGGTCCGGGCTCAGCTGCAGGGCCGTGAAGCCCAGCACCTCCGAGCCGCCGTTCTCGTGGCAGGTCCGGCAATCCTTCACCGAAGGGATGCTGTGGGCCTTCCCTTCGCCGAGGGGGAAGTGGTTCTTCTCGCCGTCGGCGGAGGCCAGGGCGGCGTCCGTCTGTTCCGCGTTCCAGAGGTAGGTCGCGTACTGCCAAGCCGAGGCCGTCCGCCACAGCATGCGGGTCTCCACCTTCCGGCCCGCGAAGGTGAACTCCTTCCAGAACCGGGTGCCGGGCGGGAATTTCCAGGCGTCCAGGACGGAGGCGTCGATGCGGCCTCCCGGTGGGAGCCGCACCCACCGGGCCTTCGCGGCGCCATCGGACCAGAGGGGGTACTGGGGCGCATAGGGCTGATTGGCCGGATCGACGGCGAGCTTTCCCGGATCGGAATAGAGGCCCGTCTGGCTCAGAAGGGGCGGCGCGCCCTCGCGGCCCCCTGGCCGGGCCCCCAGGGACAGGAGGCCGAGCAGGAGGGCGGCGAGGGTCAGGGGACGCATGGGGAGGGCAGGCCTCAGGGCTTGGGGGCGTCTGCGGGGTCCACCGGCTCCGGGACCTTGTTGCGGATGGCGGGGATGGACCGGAAGTAGGCGAAGATCGCCTTCAGGTCGGCGTCCGTGGCGGTGCCGATGCCCTGGAAAGGCATGGGGGGCAGGATGGGGCGGCCCTTGCCCAGGTGCCGGCCCGTGCGCATGGCCTGGATGAAGTCCTGTTCGCCCACATCCCCAAGGCCCGTCGCCCGGTCCGGGGTCAGGTTGGCGGAATAGCTTACACCCCACGGCCCGGTGAAGGCGGTCATGGTGAGGGAGCCGGCCCAGCCCCAGGGCCCCGGCGGAAGGGCCGGCGGGGGCGGCATCTTCATGCCTTCGGGATGGCCCGAGAGCATTCGGCTCATGTCGGGCTCCGGTCCCTTGGGTCCCATCTTCAGGGGTGTGTGGCAGTCGTGGCAGCCCATGATGCCGACCAGGTACGCGCCGCGCTTGAGGAGGGCCTTGGAGGCCGGGGCCGGTCCGGCGGCCGCGACCGGCGGGGCGGCCAGTCCAGGGATCAAGGCGAGCAGAGGCAGGCAGCGCATGGGGGGCCCTCCGGGAGGCGATGGGCCACCGGCCCATCGGGTCCGGAGGCGATCGGGGTGGTGGAATGAGGAGCATTCTGGGCCCAGACGCTCCGGCCGCCAATCACCTTGCTTGGGGAAGCCCCGGTTTCCTTAATGCGCGACTTTAG
>JBGASS010000423.1:0-2467 GCA_044229555.1 Holophagaceae bacterium | reverse complement strand
ATCAGCGTGGAGATCATCGACCTCCGCACCCTGAACCCCTACGACTGGGAGGCCATCGCGGCCACCGTGAAGAAGACCCACCGCGTGATCGTGGCCCACGAGGACACCCAGTCCTGGGGCTACGGCGCCGAGATCGCCGCCCGCATCGCCGATGAGCTCTTCTTCCACCTGGACGCCCCCGTGCGCCGGGTGGCGGCGAAGGACACGTGGGTTGCGTACCAGCCCGCCATCGAAGACGAGATCCTGCCCCAGCCCGCGCACTTCCTCGAGGCCTACCGGAAGCTCATGAAGGTCTGAGTCCGCTGAATCCGGGGGCTATTTCAACCGCTCCAGGCGCCCCTTCCGGCGCACCAGGTTGAAGTAGTCCCACTGGATCTCCCGTGAATCCTGCAGCCAAGCCTCCAAGCTGCGGAGGTCGATCTGGTCCACGGAGGTGTAGCGGACTTCGGCGGCCTTGAATGTCCCTTCGGGCTGGAGGCCCGGCGTGGGGAAGGACTGGCCGCTCCAGAACAGGAGGCGCACGCCGCCCTTGAGCTTGCTGAACCCCACGATGGGGTTCCCCGCCAGGAACCACACCGGGTGGGCGTGCCAGACCTTGTCCTCCGCCTCGGGCAGGCTGCGCGCGATGGCCTCCGCCAAGGCCTGCCCGATGGCCCGATCGGTTTCCGGGAGCGCCTGGAGGTACCGGAGGGTGTCCTCGTGCATGACCGGGCCTCGGGAGTGGGGGTCAACCCGCCGTCTTGAGCGCTTCGCTCACGGCCTTGAGGAAGGTCGCATCATCGATGGGCTTGTGGATGATGTTGGTGACATGGGCCTTCCGGAGGAGGTCCATGGTCTCGGGATCCCGCAGCGAGGTGAGGATGAGGATGGGCAGGTCGGGCTTGGCCCGCCGGGCCATGCGGGTGACCGTGGCCCCGTTGCAGCCCGGCATCTGGAAGTCGCACACGAGCAGATCCATGGTCGTGGCCGCCACCTTGTCGGGCACCTCGGTGGCGCTCATGGGCTCCCAGGCCTCCGCTTCGTGGCCGCCCTGGGCGAGGTAGGCGCTGAGGATGGTCCTCATGAGCCTGCTGTCGTCCATCACCACCACGCGGGCCAAGGGCACCTCCCTCTGGAGTATGGCCGCCTTCGGCCTCGTTTGGGGGATCCAGCGTGGTTGCGCGATCATGGCCCATGGACCCGCTCAGCAACCGCGCTTTCCTGGAAGCCCATGGCGCGCCCGCCCGGGTGGGCCTGGCGGGCGGTACGGCCTTTCCGGACCGCGCGATCCGGCGGCTCCAGCGTCCCCTCCATCCGGAAGGGGAGCGCAGCGCCTGGTCCCACGCCTTCCTGTTCACGGGGCGTCGGGAGGATGGGCACCTCTGGGTGCTGGAGTCCGACCTGGACGCCTCCCGCCGCCAGGTGCGCCTGGGGGCCCAGGAGAACCGGGCGGACAAGTACCACGATGAGAAGGCCTACCCCAACCTGGCGGTGCTGGACTTCGGACTCGACGCCGAGGGCACGCGCGCGGTCCTCACCTCGGCCCTGGACCTGCTGGCCCGCCGCTCCACCTATTCCCTGCGGGAGCTGGTGGGCACCCTCCTGGCCCTGCATCGGCCCTCGCTCCGGGCCCGGGAGAACCTGCTGGCCCGGGAGGGGGCCCTCTACTGCTCCGCGATGGTGCAGCACTGCTATGCGTCCGTGGGGCTCACCTTCCAGCCCGGCGTGGCCGTGAAGAACATCACGCCGGAGGACCTCGCGTCGACGCCGCTTCCCCACACCCGGTACGAATGCCGGCGGCGCTGATCCAGGCCGCCGCCCCGTCGGCCCTTCCGGAGCCCCTGGCGGCGGCGCTGGCGGAAGCGCTGGGGAAGGCGCGACAGGAGGGGCGGCCGGTCCCCGCCCCGTGGCAGGAGGTGCTCGGGCAGGTCCGGAAGCACCTGGCGAAGCTGCCGATGCGGGATCCGAGACGCCTGGAGGCCGAGGGGCTGCTGGCGGCCGCCGCCGGGGCCCAGGGGGAGCGGGCCTGGGTCCAGGCGGTGCGGGCGCTGCACCGCCATGTCCTCTCCCATCCCGCCGAAGCCCATCCCCAGGAGGCGCTGGCCCGGCTTCTGGAAGCCCAGGGCCTGCCCTGCCACGGCTGGCGGGATCAGGCCCTGGCGCTGCGCCTGCAGCAGCGGAACGGCGTGGATCCGGCCCTAGAGGCCGTGGCCCTGGCCCAGGTGAAGGCCCACTGGGGCGGCTTTCTGGAGCCCCCGCGGGCGAAGGAGACCCTGGCCGCCTGTGGACGCCTCCTCGATCTCTGGGCGCGTAGGCCCTCCCTTTCGCGGACGGAGGCGGTCCTCCGGGTGGCCTTCGTGGAAGACGCGGGCCCGCTCTGGGCCTTCGCCTGGGAGGAGGGCGATGCGGCGCTGCGGGCCGGACTCGCGGCCCTCCTGGAGGGGCTGGAGGCCGGCCCCATGGCGAAGCAGGCCGCTCCGGCCTTCCT
>JBGASS010000422.1:0-2468 GCA_044229555.1 Holophagaceae bacterium | reverse complement strand
GGCCACGCCCAGGCCCAGGGCCTCGGCCTCGAGACCGCCGCCCGGGAGTTGCGCTGGGCCTGGCTCAGGGCCGAGGCGGCGTCGTGTTCCGCGGCGGCGGTGGCCACGGGCCACACCCTGGAGGATCACACGGAGACGGTCTTCCTCCGCCTGGGCCGCGGCGGCGGCCTGGGGGCCCTCACGCCCCAGCCGCCGCGCCCGGACCTGCGCTGGTCGCCCCTCGTCGGTCTGCGCCGGGAGGCGCTGAGGGACTACCTCCGCGCGCGCCGCATCCCCTGGCGGGAGGACGAAAGCAACCAGGATCCCTTCACCCCCCGCAACCGCCTGCGGCCCCTGCTGGCCCCCCTGCGGCGCGAATGGCCGGCGCTGGACGCGCACCTCCAGGAAACCCATGCCCAGGCCCGGGAGCTCCTGGAATGGCGGGAGGCCGTGGTGGGCGCTTCCCGCGGCGAAAAGTGGAGGGCCGGGGAAGGAAATATCTATCTGGCCCGGGGAACCTGGACGGAAACGGAGCTGCGCGCCGTGCTGGAGGCGGCCTTCCGGGAGCTGGGCTGGGACCGGGAAGCCGAGTCCCTGCGCGGCCTCGCGGGCTTCCTGCTGCCCCTGGCCTCCCGTCCCGCCCCCCGGTCCACGCGGCCCCGCAGCTTCGGCCACTGGCGCATCCGCCCTGAACCAACAGGGCTCTTCGTGCATCCAATCGGGGAGCCAGGAGCCCCGAGGGGTTAAACTGGAAGGCCCGGGACCCGTACCCGGGAAGCATCCACACCCGGGAGTCCCCTTGAATTCCATGATGAAGTCCATGCTGGTCTGGGTCGCCATCCTCGCGATGGTCTTCCTGGCCCTGAAGTACATCCCCGCCGGCGCCGCGGTCCAGGAGATCCCCTTCTCTACGTTCATGACCGAGGGCGTTTCCGGCAAGTACAAGAGCGTGACGATCTCCGGCATGGAGATCGAGGGCACCTACCGCCAGGCCCAGCGAACGGCCTCGGGCCAGGTGGTGGAGAAGTTCAAGACCATCTCGCCCCCGATGCAGGACCTGGGCAAGCGGATCCTCGACTGGAAGGTGGAGGGCCAGCTCGACGAGTTCAAGGCCGCCAAGCCCTCCGAGAACAACTTCCTCATGCTCATCATGTTCTGGGGCCCGCTGCTGGTCTTCGTGGTGCTCTGGTTCGTCTTCATGCGCCAGGCCCAGGTGGGGGGCAACAAGGCCCTCAGCTTCGGCAAGGCCCGGGCGAAGGGCATGGCCAGCGGCCAGAAGCGCATCACCTTCGCCGACGTGGCGGGCTGCGACGAGGCCAAGGAGGAGCTGAAGGAGATCGTGGAATTCCTGAAGGACCCCGCCAAGTTCGTGAAGCTGGGGGGCAAGATCCCCAAGGGCGTGCTCCTCATGGGCCCTCCCGGCACCGGCAAGACCCTCCTGGCCCGCGCGATTTCCGGCGAGGCCAAGGTGCAGTTCTTCTCCATCTCGGGCTCCGACTTCGTGGAGATGTTCGTGGGCGTGGGCGCCAGCCGCGTCCGGGATCTCTTCGAACAGGGCAAGAAGAGCGCCCCCTGCATCATCTTCATCGACGAGATCGACGCCGTCGGCCGCCACCGCGGCGCCGGCCTGGGGGGCGGCCACGACGAGCGCGAGCAGACCCTCAACCAGCTCCTGGTGGAGATGGACGGCTTCGAGGGCAACGAGGGGGTCATCCTCATCGCCGCCACCAACCGCCCCGACGTCCTGGACCCGGCGCTGCTGCGCCCCGGCCGCTTCGACCGCCGCGTGGTGGTGGACCGCCCCGACGTGAAGGGCCGCTTCGAGATCCTGAAGGTCCACACCATGGACAAGATCCCCCTCTCGCCGGACGTGGACCTGGAGGTCATCGCGCGGGGCACGCCGGGCTTCGCCGGGGCCGATCTCGCCAACCTCTGCAACGAGGCCGCCCTCTACGCCGCCCGCACCAGCAAGAAGTGGGTGGAGATGTCGGACTTCGAGAACGCCAAGGACAAGGTCTACATGGGCGCCGAGCGGCGCTCCATGGTGATGACCGACGAGGACAAGAAGATCACCGCCTACCACGAGGCCGGCCACACGGTCCTCGCCGCCTCCATCAAGGGCGCCGATCCCCTCCACAAGGTCACCATCATCCCCCGGGGCCGCGCCCTGGGCGTGACCTGGCAGCTGCCGGAGCGGGACCGCTACAACAACACCAAGGAGTTCATGGAGGGCCGCATCGCCATCTGCATGGGCGGCCGCATCGCCGAGGAGATCTTCTTCAACCAGTTCTCCACCGGCGCCAGCAACGACATCCAGCAGGCGACGGACATGGCGCGCGCCATGGTCACCGAGTACGGCATGAGCGAGAAGCTGGGGCCCCTGAACTTCGGCGCCGGCGCGAACCACGAGATCTTCCTGGGCCGCGACTTCAGCCAGCAGCGCCAGTTCTCCGAGGACACCGCCAGGGTGATCGACGCGGAAGTGCACG
>JBGASS010000421.1:0-2469 GCA_044229555.1 Holophagaceae bacterium | reverse complement strand
TAGGTCAGGTAGAGCCGCTGCTGGTTCTCGAGGCTCTCGACCCGCAGCAGCCAGGGGTTGGGCAGGCGGGAGGTGCGTTCGTCGAAGACCAGGGGCAGCTTGCTGGGATCGTGGAAGCGGAAGGGGATGCGCCAGGAGCGCTCCACCAGGGCCTGCATGACGCCCGGGGGGAAGTACCCCGGCGCCCAGGGGGCCTCCGGCGGCATGTAGATGCCGCGGTGGGGCGCGTGCTGGCAGGGCACCAGCAGCGTGACGGGGTTCTCCTTGCCGTGGACCAGCACGCCCTCGATGAAGGTGGTCATCACCACCGCGCTCGCGCCTGTCACCAGCGTCCTCCGGTTCCGATCCTCACCGGCCACCCGCTTCGGCCAGCGACGCCATGATGCGCGCTTTGGCCGCCGTGACGGAAGCCACAACTTCCTCGGGGCGGATTTTCTGGATCTCCTTGGTACGGCGGTCCCGCAGCTCCACCACGCCGTCCTTGAGGCCCTTGGAGCCCACCATCAGGCGCAGGGGGAAGCCCAGCAGGTCCGCATCCTTGAACTTGGCGCCGGGGCTCAGGCCCTCCCGCTCGTCGTGGAGCACCTCGAACCCGGCCTGCTCCAACTCCGCCTCGAGCTGGAAGGCCACCTTGGAGACCTCCTCGCCGCCGGGATCCAGGTTCAGCAGGTGCACCTGGAAGGGCGCGATGGGCCAGGGCCACACGATGCCGTCCCCATCGTAGTTCTGCTCGATGGCCGCGGCCACGGTGCGGGTCACGCCGATGCCGTAGCAGCCCATGATCATCGGCTGTTCCTTGCCCTGCTCGTCCAGGAAGGTGCAGCCCATGGACTTGGAGTACTTGATGCCCAGCTTGAAGACCTGGCCCACCTCGATGCCCCGGAAGGCCTGGTAATGGCCGCCGGGCTTTCCGGACTGGGCACAGCGGGTGCAGGCGTCCCCTTCCGCGGCGACGCGGATGTCGGCGAAAACCGCGCCGGGCAGGTCCCGGGCGGGATCCAGGCCGAAGTGGTGGTAGTCGGTCCGGTTGGCGCCGCAGGTGTAGTTCACGCCCCCTTCCAGGCAGCGGTCCACGACGAGCTGGACGTCCTTCAGGCCCACGGGCCCCATGAAGCCGGACTTGGCGCCGGTGAAGGCCTCCGCCTCCTCGATGGCGAAGAGCTCCATCTCGGTGGCGCCGAAGAAGTTCTTCACCTTGACGGGATTCACGTCGTGGTCGCCCCGCAGCACGGCGCCCACCAGCTTGGTGGTCTGGTCCGCGAAGGTCGCGTGGTAGAGGAAGAACTTGCTGGTCTGCGAGAGGGGCATGCCGTCGTGCTCGGCGTCCCTCATGCCGGCGGCCTGCTCCACCTGGCCCACGACGCCCGGCGTGGCGAAGTGGTCGCGCTTGAGTTCGAAGGCCGCGCCGTGGTCCTCCGGGGCCAGCCGCGGCGCCTCGGTCTTCTCGATGTTGGAGGTGTAGTCGCAGGCGTCGCAGCTGAGGATGGCATCCTCGCCCGAGCCCGCCAGCACGTGGAACTCGTGGGTGAAGGAGCCGCCGATGGCGCCGCTGTCGGCCTCGACGGGGCGGAACTTCACGCCCAGGCGCGAAAAGATCCGCTTGTAGGCTTCGAACATGGCCCAGTACTCCCGGTCGCAATCGGCGTCGGTGGCGTGGAAGGAGTAGCCGTCCTTCATGATGAACTCGCGGCCGCGCATGAGGCCGAAGCGGGGGCGGATCTCGTCGCGGAACTTGGACTGGACCTGGAAGACGTTCATGGGCAGCTGCTTGTAGCTGCGCACGGTGCGACGGACCATGTCGGTGACCACTTCCTCATGGGTGGGCCCGAGGCAGAACCAGGCGTCCTTGCGGTCCTGGAAGCGCAGGAGCTCCTTGCCGTAGAACTTCCAGCGGCCGCTCTCCTCCCACAGTTCGGCGGGCTGCACCGCGGGCATCAGGATCTCCTGGCAGCCGTCCTTCTCGAGCTCCTCGCGGACGATCGCCTCGAACTTGCGGATGCTGCGGAGTGCTAGGGGGAAGTAGGAGTAGATGCCCGCCGCCTGCTTCTGGATCATGCCGGCCCGCATCATCAGCTGCTGGCTGACCACGTCGGCGTCCTTGGGGGTCTCGCGGAGGGTCTGGAGGAGGAGCTTGGATTGCTTCATGGGGGTTCCTAATGAAGCCGGAAGCGGCGATTTCAGCGGCTGCCGGGCTGTCGGATCAGTTCAGGAGGGACTGGACCAGGGCGGAGGCGGCCTTGCCGTCAAAGGACTGGCCGTGGGCGGCCTGGAGGGCCTTCATCACGAGGCCCATGTCCTTCTTCGCGGTGGCGCCGCTCGCCGCGATGGCTTCGCGGACGGCGTTCTCGAGCTGGACTCCCTCCAGCATGGCGGGCAGGTAGGGCTTGAGCAGGGCGATCTCCGCCAGCTCCGCCGCCGCCCGGTCCGGGTGGCCGGCCTTGGTGAACTGCTCCACGCTGTCCTCCCGGC
>JBGASS010000420.1:0-2469 GCA_044229555.1 Holophagaceae bacterium | reverse complement strand
TCGCGGCGGGTGGAGGCCACCCGGGAGGAGGAGGGAGCGCGGATCAGCCGGGAACTCCATGACCAGCTGGGGCAGGAGCTCACGGCCCTGAAGCTGGAACTCGCCCAGGTGAAGCGCAAGCTGCAGGTTTCCTGTCCGAGTTCCGCTTCGGGGGAAGTCGGCTTGGCCCTTGACCAGGTCGGGGCCCAGATCGATGGGTGTGTGGAGTCCGTGCGGCGGATCTCAGCCGAACTGCGGCCGAGTGTCCTGGATCGCCTCGGTCTCGGGCCCGCCCTGGAATGGCTCACCCGGGAGTTCGAACGTCGCACCGGGCTGCCTGCGAGCTACGAAGGGAGCGATTCGGGCGCCCTCGACCCCTCCGTCGCCACGACCCTGTTCCGCATCACCCAGGAGGCCCTCACGAACATCGCCCGCCACGCCGGCGCCAGCTCTGTCCAGGTGGAGTTCTCCCGGGACGGAGAACAGCTCGTCCTTGCCGTGCACGACGACGGGACTGGTTTCGACGCCGAAGCGGAGCGGGCCTCCCTGGGCATCCTTGGCATGCGAGAACGCGCCCGGCTGGCGGGCGGAACCCTCGCGATCGAGAGTGGCCCAGCGGGTACCCACATCCTGGCCAGGGTGCCTCGAAGGCCTATCAATCCTCAGGAGGGAGCTTGATGCGCATCCTGCTGGTAGACGATCACGCGATCCTGCGTTCCGGCCTGAGGAAGATCCTCGAGGGTGCCTTCGAGGGCGCCTACATCGGAGAAGCCGGGACCGCCGAGGAGGCCCTGGAGCATGTCCGGGAAACCGCTTGGGACATCCTCGTCCTGGACGTCTCCCTTCCAGGCCGCAGCGGCCTGGACGCCCTCGTGGAGATCCACGCTCTGAAGCCCCGACTCCCGGTGGTGATCCTCAGCATGTACGGCGAGCAGCAATTCGCTGTTCGGGCGCTGCGGGCCGGCGCCGCGGCCTATCTCACCAAGGAACATGCCGCGGAAGAACTCATCCGGGCCATCAGCACCGTCCTTTCCGGGCGGCGCTACATCGGCGCTTCCCTCGCAGAGCAGCTGGCCGCCCACGTGGCCTCCGACCGGGAGCGGGCCCCCCACGAGCTGCTGTCGGCCCGGGAGTTCGAAGTCTTCAGGCTCATCTCCTCGGCGAAGGGGCTCACGGAGATCAGCGAGGAGCTTGCCCTCAGCGTCAAGACCGTGAGCACCTACCGCACGCGCATCCTGGAGAAGATGCAGATGGAATCTAACGCGGAGCTGATGCAGTACGCCATTCGGCACGGCCTGGTGGACTAGGTCCTGTCGGAGAAATCCCGACAGGGCACCCGACGGAAAAAGGACCGGCGCGTCCGCTGGAGTCCGCTACCGCGGACCCCGGCGGGAGCCGAAGCTTTCCTGACCGACCCTGGAATCCCCCGGCGGCGGCGGAGTCCCCATGACCTCCATGGAACCCAGAACAGAAGCAGGCGGGACCCTCGGGGCCTGGCCTCGCCTGGGCCATGCCGCCCTGGAAGGCATCGCGAACCTCCAACCTGCCTATTTCGCCATGGTGATGGCCACCGGAGTCCTGGATGTGGCCTGTCGCCTCCTCGGCATTCGCCTCATGACCGAGGCACTCTTCCACATCAATATCGTGGCCTACCTCACCCTCTGGAGCCTCACCCTCCTTCGCGCAGCCCTCTACCCTAGCCGATTCCTCGCAGACTGGAGCAGCCACCAGCGGGGCCCGGGGTTTTTCACCGTCATTGCGGCCACCTGCGTGGTGGGGCTCCAGTTCGCGGTCACGCGAGAGGACCTCGTCATGGCGACACGGCTCTGGTGGCTCTCATGCGTCCTCTGGATTGTGTGCATGTATGCCGTGTTCGCCGCCCTCACTGTGAAGGAACAGAAGCCCGCTCTCGAGGACGGCATCAATGGCGGCTGGCTCACCGCTGTGGTGGCCACTCAGTCCCTCTGCGTCCTGGGATGCAACGTCGCCCCCAGACTGGGCCTGCCCGGTGAGACGGCCCTCTTCCTGATGGCTTCGCTCTGGGTCTGCGGCGGCATGCTCTACATCTGGATGATCAGCTTCATCTTCTACCGTTACACCTTCCTCCGGTTCCTGCCCTCGGACCTCCTCCCGCCGTACTGGATCAACATGGGCGCCATGGCCATCTCCACCCTGGCCGGCGCACTCCTCATCAAGGCCTCGGGCCAGTCGCCCTTGCTAGCCTCGATGCTCCCGTTCATCAAGGGCTTCACCCTCCTCTACTGGGCCACAGCCACCTGGTGGATCCCGATGCTCGTGATCTTGGGCGTCTGGCGCCACTTCGTCCGGAAAGTCCCGTTGACCTACGACCCGCTCTACTGGGGCCTCGTGTTCCCGCTCGGCATGTACACCACCTGCACCTACCGGCTCTCCGAAACTCTAGAGCTGCCCTTTCTGATTGCCATCCCGCGGCTCTTCATTGCTGCGGCCCTGACGGCATGGCTTCTCACC
>JBGASS010000419.1:0-3100 GCA_044229555.1 Holophagaceae bacterium | reverse complement strand
GCCGCGTCCGCGAAGGTGCGCACCTCCAGCACCTTGCCCTCAAAGGGCCGGAGCCGCTCGAGGATCGCGGGTTCGGGGCCGGGGTCCCCGGCGGGCACCAGGTGCAGGACCAGATCGGCCCGTTCCAGCACCGCCGCCACGCGGGCCACCCCGAGGGCCTCCACGGGCTCCGCGCTGTCCCTCAGGCCTGCGGTGTCGAAGAGCAGGAGGGGAAGCCCTTCCCATTCGGCCCGCACGTCGAGGACGTCCCGGGTGGTCCCGGGCGTATCCGTGACGATGGCGCGGTCCTCCCCCGCCAGGGCGTTGAAGAGCGTGCTTTTGCCCGCGTTGGGCCGGCCGACCAGGGCGACCCGGATCCCATCCCGGAGCCACCCTGCCGCGTCGCTCCGGGACTGTTCCATGTGGAACAACGCTCGGAGCTCCCTTAGATCTTCTTTCATTTCAAGGAGATCCAGCGCGATCTCCTCCTCTTCCCCATCGTCCACGGCGGCCTCGGCCCGGGCCAGCCAGGGGGCAAGACGCACGCGGGCCTGCGAAATCCAGGGCGGCAGGCCCCCGGCCCGCGCCTGGGCCTGCCTCAGCTGGGTATCCGTCCCCGCGGCCACCAGATCCCGCAAGGCTTCCGCCTCCAGGAGGTTCTGCCGCCCATTGAGCAAGGCGCGCTGGGTGAATTCGCCGGGCTCCGCCAGCCGTATTCCCAGGGTGCCGAGGTGCTGGAGGAAACGCCGCACCAGGAGGGGATTGCCGTGGAGCTGGAACTCCACCAGGTCCTCCCCGGTGTAGCTCGCGGGGGCGGGAAAGCTGAGCACCAGGGCCCGTTCCCGGTAGCCGTTCCAGGCCAGTCGCCGCAGCGCAGCGCGCCGGGGCTCCGGCAGGCGCAACAGGGGGGCCAGGCACTCTCCGAGCCCCGGCCCGGATACCCGGGACGATGGCCACCGCGCTGGGCAGGAGCGGCGTGGCCGGGCGCGCAGATGGGGTCGCTCGCCATCGCTCCGGCCCCCTCCCTACGCCTGCCGGCTGACCTTCACGGCCTTGAAGTGGCCCGTCCCTTCGCTTTCGGAGCTCAATCCGGGCTCCCGCTCGATGAGCAGGTGGATCCAGCGCCGCTCCCGGGGGCTCATCGGGCCGAAGGTGTAGCTGCCGCGCTCCCGGGCGCCCTGGGCGGCGAAACCCACCATGGCCTTGATCTCTTCATGCGGAGCCGGGCGCCGCTGGCGTCGAGGTAGACGGCCTTGTCCTCGTCCCGCTCCCTGGGCCTCGTGGAGCAGGGAATTGAGGGGCGTCGTGGCCTGGCCCTTGTTCGCCGCGAGCCAGGAGGCGTCGGCGCCTTCCACCACCAGCCGGTTGGGGAAGAGCTCCTCGTCCCCGGAGGCTTCGAAGCGGGCCTGCACCTGGAGGCCCAGCCGGGTGCACCAGGCCTGGGCCAGTTCCGGGATCTGATCGAGGGGGAGAGAGCGTCGGGCCATGTCACACCACCACGGGGAGGGGCTGGTAGGTCCGGCGGACCCACCAGGTCTGAAGGAGGCCGATGAGGTTGAACATCATGTAGTAGAGGGCGAGGCCGGCGGGGCTCTGGGCGAAGAAGAAGACCATCATCACCGGCATGAGCACCATCATCATCTTCCGCTGCTGGGGATCGCCCATGGGGGGCGCCAGGGCGCTCTGGGCCACCATGCTGGCGCCCAGGAGCACCGGCAGGACGTAGTAGGGGTCCTTGGCGCTGAGGTCCTGGATCCAGAGGGCGAAGGGCGCGTGGCGCAACTCGAAGACGTTGGTGAGCATGGACCACAGGGCCAGGAAGACCGGCATCTGCAGCAGCATGGGCAGGCAGCCGCCCATGGGGTTGTGGCCGTTCTTCTTGTAGAAGGCCATGAGCTCCTTCTGCATCTCCGCCTTCTTGGCCATGTCGTTCCCGAACTTCTCGTACTTGGCCTGGAGGGCCTTCTGGTGGGGCTCCAGATCCTTCATCCGCAGCTGGCTGACCACCATTTTCGTGTTCAGGGGCCAGAGGGCGAAGCGCAGCACGACGGTGAAGATCAGGATGGCCCAGCCCCAGTTCCCGACGGCCCGATGGATGGCCCGCAGGACCCAGAACAGGAACTTGGCCACGGAGCCAAAGAAGCCGAAGTCCTGGACCTGGGTGAAGGCGGGGCCGAAGGCGGCGAGGAATTCCGGCTGCTTGGGGCCGAGGTAGAGGCGGGCCGAGGCCTTCCCGTGTTCCGCCTTGAGGTGATAGCCCTTTCCGTCCCGTTCGGCGGGCCGGGGCAGGTCCCACAGGGCGGCAAGGTAATGGGTCCGCTGGCCTCCGGAGGCCTTCTCGATGCCGGCGTCCATGCCCAACTTGACGTTGGCGGGGGGCAGCTCCTTGCGCTTGGCCCCGAGGAAGCTGAAGAAGGGATCCTTCAGCATGTCCGTCCAGGCGACGGCCTTGATGGCGTGGTCATCGAGGCTGAAGACCCGGCCCATGTGATTGACCTCCTTCTCGTCCGCGGGAAGGGGCAGCAGGCCCAACGCTGTTTGTTGATTTGTTTCGAGTTGGACAAAGACAGTGTGCCCGTCGAGCCGGTATTCGAGCCGGTCGCCGGCGGCGTTCTGGAAGCGGGCCACCGGCCGGCCGCCTTCGCTGAGGATCCCTGCTTGGTCGAACGGCAAGGTGGCCGCGCCCGCGACGCCCCCGATGCCCGGGAATGCCTTGGAGGCCTCGTCGTGGCTCTTCTCCTCCCGGACGGACTCGTTGAAGAACCGGGTGCCGTCCGAGACCCACTCCGCCTGGAGGAGGACGCCGTCCCGAGCCCGCAAGGTGAGTTTCAGCTCCTGGTTCTGCAAGAGGAGTGGGGGAGCCTGGGCCGCGGGCAAGGCCGGAGCCGGGTTCACGGGGGCCGGCGAGGGCGCGCTTTCCTGGCCGGCGGAGGGCGGTGGGGCCGGGGCCGGGGCCGGACTGGCGGGTTTCGCGCCCTCTGCCTTCGCCGCCAGGGGCGAGGGCGGGGGCTTCGGAGGGTAGAACTTGTTCATGATCAGCGCATGACCCCCCAGGAGGGCGGCGCTGAGGATGACGAAGATGAGGAGGTTGCGATTGTTCATGTCTCAGGCCAGGAAACGG
>JBGASS010000418.1:0-2488 GCA_044229555.1 Holophagaceae bacterium | reverse complement strand
GCCTGGGCCGGGCGGGCATTCCAAGCGCCCTCTTCGGCTACGTCGCGGCCTTCCAGGACTTCGATGCCATCGCCATCCGCCTCACCTCACGGTTGCAGCGCCTCGCCTCCGGCGGCCCCTACATCGTGGTCGGCCACTCCCTGGGCGGTCTCCTGCTGCGCGCCGCCATCGCGAAGCTGCCGCCGGGCACACCCCTGCCCGCGCACCTCTTCCTCGTGGGCTCGCCCCACCGATCCCCCCGCTTGGCGCGTCGGCTTCGGGACAAGTGCTTCTTCCGGATCTTCTCCGGGGATTCCGGACGCATGCTGGCGGACCCAATGCGAATGCGCCGCCTACCCATACCGGACGTGCCCATGACTGTCATCGCCGGTACTAAGGGCTTCCCACGTTCATTCCGAGATCGGGCCAATGACGGCATCGTGACGGTGGAGGAAACCGGGATAAACGGCATCGAACAGGTACCTGTTCCAGCCATCCACACTTTCCTGCTCAACAGCGCGGAGGTCTTCGAGCACATCCTCGCCCGCACGCAGGGGGCAGAAACGCGCGAAGGCACCTGAGGCGCCTTCGCGGAGACGAATTGGGCTCGAGGCTTTGCCCTACCCCTTGAACTCCTCACCTTCCTTGCGGCCGCCCTTGGCGTTCCAGTCCTCGAGCATGCGGTACTTCACGCCTTCCACGTCCTTGAACTGCCCGGCGCGGATGGCCCAGAGGGCGAACATGACGAAGCCGGCGGCGAAGGCGATGCCGACGGTGGTGAAGACGATGACGAGGGTCCAGTGCTGGGGGGTTTCCACGGCGCCCTCCTTTCGGGGATCAGTTGTTGGCGACGAGGAAGAGGTCGAGCTTCCAGGCCAGGAGGAGGGGCACGAAGAGCATGAGGACGAAGATGATCAGGGAGCGGGTGAGGACCCAGTTCTCCCGCAGGATCTCCATCACCGAGACCGTTTCCGGAGCGTCGGCGTCCTGGGCGTTCGGGATTTCAGGGGCGTCGGTCATGGTCCCTCCGGGAAAAGAATCAGCTCTCGGCCACTTCGCCGAACATGCCGACGAGGTACAGCACGGCGAAGAAGAAGGCGTAGAACACGACGTACCGCAGCATCACCATGTAGCTGCTGATCTTGGGGGCCTGGGTCTTGGATGGGGCTGCCATGGGTTCCTCCTCAGCCGATCTCGGCGACCTTGTCCTTGAAGGCCGCCAGGGCCTCCAGGAAGGGCTGCTTGTCCTTGATGGTCACGAAGAACATGCCCACGCGGCGCTTGTCGGTGTTCTTGCGCAGCTTGGGGTTGCGCTCGCCCTCCAGGCGCTCCTTGATGAAGACGTTGCCCAGGCGGTAGTGGCAGTCGCCCATGGCGCAGCCGCACACGAAGGTGGCGTCGGCGCCATTGGCCAGGGCCAGCTCCATCTGGGTCGGCTTCACCATGCCCGAGCAGGGCAGGACGATGATCTTCGTTTCCGGATCGTCCGTGAGGGCCTTGTGGGCGTCCAGCATCTGGTCGATGGGCAGGCTGCGCTCGCAGACGAAGCCGATGATGACGCGGGGCTTCTTCTCAACATTTTCAGACATTAGGCACCCGTCTTCAGAAGGGCCAGGACGTCGGCTTCGATGGTCTTGGAATGGGTGTTGGGCAGGTCGATGGCCTGGAAGGGGCAGGAGCCCACGCAGATGCCGCACTCGGAGCAGCGGGCGGCCTGGACCACGGCGATCAGCTTGAACTTCGAGCCCGGCGCCCGCTCCTGCATGGTGATGGCCTCGAAGGGGCAGTCCAGGGAGCAGAAGGTGCAGCCCGTGCACTTGGCCTCCACGACCTGCGCGAGGTTGTCGCGGCGGTCCTTGGGGTAGAAGGGGGCGACCATGAGCAGCAGGGTGGAGACCCCGAGGATCGCCCAGGCGCCGTTCACCCCGGCCTTGTGGATCAGGTAGTAGGGGAACATGTACCAGGCGTCGTAGCGCATGGTCTCCACCAGCACGCCGATCTGGGCGGGGGCGTCGGAGCCGATGTAGGCCCGGTCGGTGGCCAGCGAGGGGTACTGCTGGATGAGCTGCTCGGTGATGTTGATGGCGGGCAGGGCGCCGGCGGCCACGAGGATGAAGCCCAGAGTCAGGAAGTTGGTGGCCCGGCTGGGCGTGACCACGGGGTCATTCAGGCGGATGAAGTGCACCCAGATCAGCACGAAGAGCAGGGCCGCGCCGCCGATGTGGAAGAAGAAGAACCGGGTCAGGGTGTAGTCGTTGATGCCCGTGCCGCCCACCAGGAACTGGGAGAGCCACTCGCCGGCCAGGGGGATGGCGCGGAGGAAGTCCTGGGTCTCGACCACCATGCGGTAGGCGCGGGCGTCCCACACGAGGAGGTAGCCGGTGACGCCCACGAAGAGGAGGAAGAGGAGGAGGAAGACGCCGGAGATCCAGGGGAGCCAGCGCCAGCTGCGGTGACGGTCCGTGAAGTACACGCGGAACATGTGCAGCAGGGTGGTGATCATCATGGC
>JBGASS010000417.1:0-2479 GCA_044229555.1 Holophagaceae bacterium | reverse complement strand
CAACGTTGGCTGCCGGGGCCTTTCAACCATTCCAGCCTCAGTACCGGTAGTGCTCGGCCTTGAAGGGCCCTTCGGGCTTCACGCTGATGTAGGCGGCCTGCTCGGGGCGCAGCTCGGTGAGCTTGGCGTCGAGGGTGGTGAGCTGGAGGCGGGCCACCATCTCATCGAGCTGCTTGGGCAGGGTGTAGACGCCGATGGGGTAGTCGGCCTGCTTCGTCCACAGCTCGATCTGGGCGAGGGTCTGGTTGGCGAAGGAGGAGCTCATGACGTAGGACGGATGCCCGGTGCCGCAGCCCAGGTTCACGAGGCGGCCCTTGGCGAGGATGATGATGCGCTTGCCGGCGGGCTGCTCCGCGGTGGCGGGGAAGATCACGTGGTCCACCTGGGGCTTGATCTCTTCCCAGGCGTACTTCTCCAGGCTGGCGATGTCGATCTCGCTGTCGAAGTGGCCGATGTTGCAGACGATGGCGTTGTGCTTCATGCGCCGCATGTGGTCGTGGGTGATGACATGGAAGTTGCCGGTGGCGGTCACGAAGATGTCTGCCTTGTCCGCGGCCTCGTCCATGGTGACCACGCGGTAGCCTTCCATGGCCGCCTGCAGGGCGCAGATGGGGTCGATCTCGGTGACCCACACGTTGGCGTGCAGGGCGCGCAGGGCCTGGGCGCTGCCCTTGCCCACGTCGCCGTAGCCGCACACCACGGCGATCTTGCCGGCCACCATCACGTCCGTGGCGCGCTTGATGGCGTCCACCAGGGACTCCCGGCAGCCGTAGAGGTTGTCGAACTTGCTCTTGGTGACGCTGTCGTTGACGTTGATGGCGGGGAACTTCAGCTCGCCCTTCTTGGCCATTTCATACAACCGGTGGACGCCGGTGGTGGTCTCCTCGGTGACGCCCTGGATCGTTGCGAGCTGCGCCTTGTACCAGCCGGGCTGGCTGGCGTTGCGGGCGCGGATGGCGGCGAAGAGGACGGTCTCCTCCTCGCTGCCGGGCTGGTCCAGGAGGGACGGCTCGTCCTCGGCCCGCGCCCCCAGGTGCAGAAGGAGGGTGGCGTCGCCGCCGTCGTCCAGGATCATGTTGGCGCCGCCTTCGAAATCGAAGATGCGGTGGGTGAAGTCCCAGTACTCCGGAAGGCTCTCGCCCTTGAAGGCAAATACCGGGATGCCCGCGGCGGCGATGGCGGCGGCGGCGTGGTCCTGGGTGCTGTAGATGTTGCAGCTGGCCCAGCGCACCTCGGCGCCCAGCGCCTTGAGGGTCTCGATGAGCACGGCGGTCTGGATGGTCATGTGCAGGCTGCCGGCGATGCGGGCCCCCTTGAGGGGCTGCTGCGCGGCGTACTGCTTCCGGATGGCCATGAGGGCGGGCATCTCGCCCTCGGCGATGGCCATCTCCTTGCGGCCCCAGAGGGCCTGGGCGAGATCGGCGACGTGGAAGTCGGCGCGGGTGGCGACGGTCATGGGCGGCTCCTTGAACGGCCGGGCGCGGCGGATCGTCTCATCCAACACGGGCCCGGAGGGTTGTGGGATGAGCGCCGTTTTCCAGAAGTCCGAGCCTGGGACGGGCGTCTCGCAGCGCTCCTCGGACCCGGCAATTCTACCCTGCCCCGGCGCGGAAGGCAGCCCGAATTCCCTGGACGGGATGGGACAATCGCCCCGTGTTCCGCTTCGTCTTCCGCCTCCTGCTGCCCCTGCTCACCTTCCCGGGCATCCCGGTCCACGAGGCGGCCCACGCCCTGGCCTGCCGCCTGACGGGGACGCGCATCCACACCATCCGCTGGTTCAAGCTGGACCTGGAAATTGGCTCGGTGGCCCACGAGCGCCCCCGCTCCCCCTGGGCCTGGATGCTCATCGCGTCGGCGCCCTTCTTCGTGAACACGGCCCTGGGCTGCGCTCTCGGCGGGGCCGCCTGCCACTGGACTGGTGGCTGGCTGCGCTGGCCCCTCCTCTGGCTCGCCGTGTCCATCGCCACCCACGCCTTCCCGAGCCTCGAGGACGCGACGGGGCTGCTCGAGAGCCTCTGGAAGGAGAATCCCGGATGGTTCCCCAGGCTGATCGGCACGCCCCTGGGCGCGGTCATGGTGGTGGGCGCCTTCGGGTCGCTGTACCTGCTGCTGGACGTGATGTGGGGCTTGGCATGGGGGTGGCTGCTGCCGAGATGGTTGGCCGGGTGAGAGGGGACGTTGTCCAGTCGGGCTGCCGGATTCTTCGGCGGAACTCGATCCCCGGTTCGCAGGCGTCCAGAGCCGGATGCTCGCGTGTCGCTGAGGCATCCTCAAAGCGCAGCGATCGGTCGCATCGGTCCGACAAGCCTCGCCGTGCATTCTTCAAGTCCCGTCCTGGCTCGCTGCGCTCGCGTTGCGGCATTGTGGGGCGTTATCCATACCCCGGATCACGCCCCACAAGGTCGCCTTTAGAAATCCAAGGTCAACGGCAGGGTCAACTTCAAACACAGGCCGAACGCCGTCCCACGCCCTCGCCCTC
>JBGASS010000416.1:0-2715 GCA_044229555.1 Holophagaceae bacterium | reverse complement strand
GACGTGGAGGAGGCCGTCCGTGGGGCGGCGGATGGTGGTCCCAGCGTGCCCGGTGCGGAGCTTGCCTACTCAGGCATTCGCGAGGTGGTCCACCATGATCCCGTTGACTACGGGCCAGGCCACGAGGGGATGGCTGTCCTCCAGCACCGGCGCCTTGCCATCCCCCTCCCGGCGGAGCTGCTTCCGGGCGCAGTAGTAGAAGAGGCCGGCCCAGGCCGACGTGGTCTCGAGGGTGGAGCCGTAGTCGTCCCGGCAGGCGTAGTCCAGCATCCAGTAGAGGCGCTGGGAGGAGAATTTCCGGCGCTGCAGCCACTCCATGAAGCTCTGCCGGTCCAGGCTCTGCATCTCCGGATCGTCGGAGCACTTGGCCCGCGGGATCGCGAAGGCCCGCCGGCCCCGGGCGTCCCGCCAGCCCGCCAGCCGGTTCACCTCTTCGAAGAAGCGCGCGTGCTGGGCCTCGTCGTCCAGGTTCGCGCCGGCCCGGAGGTAGAGGCCCTCCCACCACTGGCCGTAGGCGAAGACGCGCTCCTCCGGCGCCCGCACCAGGTACTGCTCCTTCACTACCGGCTCGGCGCCGGGGCTGGCGGGTTCCAGCAGGCCGCATTCCTGGAAGAGGCGCACCAGGGCCGGGTTGTCCCGGCTCGGGGCGGGGATGTAGTGGGCGCCCCACGGGAAGGCCCCCACGTGGTTCCGCCCGGAGCGCGCCGTGCCGCCGGGGGCCTCCTCCAGCTCCAGCACGACGAAGCTCCTGAAGCCCTGGCCGAGCAGGCGCCAGGCGGCGCTGAGCCCCGCGATGCCGCCGCCGACGATGACCACGTCCACGGGCTCGAAGGTGGAGGCGGAGGGCAGCTGCAGGTCCCGCATCGCGTGGCCGACGTCCACGGAGGGCCCGATGAGTTCGCCCTCGAAGGGCAGCCCGCGGCGGCGGCGCCGGCAGGCCAAAGACCCCGCCCCCGCGGCCGCCGTGGACGCGGCGAGAAAGGCCCTGCGCCTCATGGCGGCGTCCGCCGTGGCGGGATCACGACCACCGCTTCCACTCCGAGGCGTAGAGGTGCACCAGGACCTGGTTGTCCAGGCGGTTCACTTCCGAGGGCAGGCGGTCCATGTCCCGGGGGAAGGCGAACATCGCCTGCATGGTGTCGTCGGTGAGGTGGCGCAGGTCGGGGAGGGTCCGGCCGGGGACCGCCAGGCCCGCCGGGGAGGCCAGGCTGAAGCCCCAGACCCCGAAGGAGGGCACGAGGTGGGCGGCATCGCTGAACCCAGGCCTGGTGCGAAGGCGATGCACCAGAAGGAGCGGCGGGCCAAGGAGAAAAGAGGCGGCGCCCGGCACCGAGGCGCGATGCCCTCGGGGTTCAGGTGCTCCTTCAGCTCGCGGCGCGGGTGGTACTCCACCGAACAGGCGCCGACCGTGCGAACCACCCAGGTCGAAGCGCAGGCCCGGGGCCATCTCCCCGAGGGCCACCATGGCGTCCATGTTGAGGACCTTGACCCGGCCGTCCTGCAGCGCGTGCCGGTTCAGCTCCGCCAGGAGGGGCTGCTTGGCGGCCATCTCCGTCATGGCGGGATCCAGGTCCACCAGCACCACCTCGGTGACGCCGGGATGCTTCAGGATCTCCCGCACCGCGAGGCCGTCGCCGCCGCCGCAGACCAGCACCCGCTTCGCCTTGAGCCCCTTGGCCTCGAAGGCGGCGAAGGCGGGGTGGACCAGGGCCTCGTGGTAGCGGTACTCGTCGGCGCTGCTGAACTGGAGGCTGCCGTTGAGGAAGAGCTGGAAGCTGCCCCGGCCGTGGGTGAGGACGATGCGCTGGTAGGCGGAGGTCTTCGCGAAGACGATCTCGTCCTGGAAGATCTCCTCCTCGGCCAGCAGGGTGAAACGACTCGCACCCGCGACGCCGGCGCCCAGCAGGGCGATCACCAGCAGGCACTTCACCCGCAGGAGGAAGACGCCCCCCAGCAGGGGCCGCAGCAGCCTGGTGGACCAGAGCCCCACGAGGGCGTTCAGCAGGCCGAAGACCAGGCTGGTGCGCACCAGGCCCAGCTTGGGCATGAGGAAGAGGGGGAAGAGGAGGGAAGCGAAGAGGGCGCCGATGTAGTCGAGGGTGAGGACCCCGGCCACCAGGTCCTTGAAGGCCACCTGCTGGCGCAGGATGCGCATGAGCAGCGGGATCTCCAGGCCCACCAGGGTGCCGATGCCCGCCACCAGCGTGTAGAGGACGGGGCGGAAGGCATGGGTCTTGGCGAAGGCCAGGAAGAGCACCGGCGCCGAGAGCCCGCCCAGCACCGCCACCGCCAGCTCGATGTGGACGAAGCGGTGGGCGAGGCCCTTCTGGACGTAGCGGCTGAGCCAGGAGCCGAGGCCCATGGCGCTGAGGTAGACGCCGATGACCGTGCTGAACTGGAGCACCGAGTCGCCCAGCAGGTAGCTCGCCAGCGTCCCGGCCACCAGCTCGTAGATCAGCCCGCAGCTCGCGATGAGCAGCACGCTGAGGAAGAGCAGGGGCGCCTGCAGCTCCGGAACCTGGGGCGCCGTCGCCTCCGCATTTGCGGTCTCCAGGCCAGCCTCGCGTGCGTCGTCGGACAAGGGGGACTCCTGCCGTAAGACTACGGGAAGCCGGGGAGCGGTTCCAGGCGGGGGTGGCGGGGGCGTGGAGCATACTCCTTCAACACCTGTCTCTTGCCTTCGGCCCGTCGTCGTGAATGCCCCATCCTGGCTCG
>JBGASS010000415.1:0-2527 GCA_044229555.1 Holophagaceae bacterium | reverse complement strand
CGGTCGCAAGGCCGGGATCGATGTTCAGGCGCGCCGGCCACATCCAGGTGGTGGCCAGGTAGGTCCAGGCGTCCACCTGCACCGCGAGGTTCGCCGCGGGCGGGCGGAGGGAGAGGCTCGCGTCCAGGAGGCCGCGCGGGCCCGGCATGAACAGGAAGCCCAGGGCCAGCCCGGCGGCGAGGGCGGCGTGGGGCGCCGCCGCGCGCAGGCCGGCCCGCCAGCCCTGGCCGGGCCGCAGGACCGCTTCCAGCAGCCACACCGCCGCCGGCAGGATGAGGGCGGTCTCCTTCGCCAGGGCCGCCAGGAGGAAGAGGAGCAGGGAGGCGGCGCGCCAGGCCCCGGGCCGCGGGGCTTCGCGGCTCCGCAGGTGGGTCAGGAGGCTGGCGAGGGAGAGGCCGGCCATGAGGGAGGTGGAGCGGCCGCAGACGTAGGTGACGGCCTCCGTCTGGACCGGGTGCAGGGCCCAGACCAGGGCGGCGCCAAAGGCCAGGGCGCCCGCCCGCTCCCCCGGGCCGCCGCCTTCCCGGGGGATCCGCCGCAGCAGGGCGAAGGCCAGGCAGGCGTTGGCGGCGTGGAGGGCGAGGTTCACCAGGTGGAAGCCCCAGGGCGCGGGATCCGCCGCCCAGTTCAGGGCGTAGGTGAGCTTCAGCAGGGGCCGGATGCCGCCGAGGCCGTCGAGCCAGGCGGAAAGGGTATGGACCCCCGGCGCGTCGACGATCACCTTGAAGTCGTCGAACTGGAAGGCGCCCCGGAGGCCGTTGGCGCCGGCCACGCCCACCGCGACGCAGAGGAGCAGCGGCGGCGGGAGGCGGAGCTTCAAGGCGGGAGCGCGGCGGGCGGGTTCAGGTGCCGTAGGGCGAGGGCGGCGGCTTGGGCATGGGCGGCGCCTTCACCGGCGGCGGCGCGCCGTAGGGCTTGGGCTTGGGCACAGGGGCCGGTCCTCCCGCGGGCGGCGGCGCGCCGTAGGGCTTGGGCTTGGGCACGGGGGCCGGTCCTCCCGCGGGCGGGGGCGCGCCGCCCGGGGCCGGACGGGCGCTGTAGTCGCGTCCGCCGGGGGGCGGAGGCGTGTTGCACTCGTTCTGCAGGCGCCGCAGCTCGGACTGGAGGAATTCGAGCTCCGCCATGTAGCCGGCGATCTCCTCGTTCATGTACTCCATCATCGTGGCGCCCACGGCCTCGAAGCGGTCCGAGGCCTCCCCCGTCAGGATCTTCTTGATGGCCTTGGAGCGCACCTTCTCGCAAGCGAGCTGGTGCACCACCTCGTGACGGCGCACGGCCTCCTCCAGGCATTTCGTGGGGGCCTTGATGTCGATGAAGCAGAGGTTGCTCGTGCCCCCGCTGGCCGCCGGATGCAGGCCCTTCACGCCCGCGTGGGCCACCATGTAGGCCTCCACCCGGGTCTGCAGCACCACCCGGTCCTTGGCGGTGTAGGGCGAGATCATCCATTTCTGCATCTCCGCCGCGTAGCCGTTGATGGCCTCGGTGGCGAGGCGGATGCGCTTCTTGATGTCCGCCTGGTCGATGCAGTCGCAGTGGGCCTGGGCCCGCAGGGCGGGGGCGGCGAGGAGGAGGGCCAGCAGGACGAGGCGGGGGCGCGGCATGGCGGACTCCGGGAGGAGGGTGCGGCTGCTAGGACTGTCGCGCGGATCCTGGGAGCGGTCCAGGGGCCTTCGTCCAGGTCCCGGGCCTCAGCCCAGGGGCCGCTTCGCCCGCAGGGCTTCGATGGCGCGGCGGGCCATCTCCGCCTGGGGCGCCGCCGGATTGGCCTCGATGAGGCGGGTCCAGGCCTGGATGGCCTTTTCGGGCTTCTTCAGGTCCTCGGCGTACACGATGCCGATGTTGTACTGGCTCTGGGCGTGGGCCGGATCGAGCTTGGCGGCCTTCTCGAAATTGGCGAGGGCCTTCGGGAAGTCGCCGGCCTGGCGGTACATCACGCCCTGGTCCGTGAGGACGTTGGGGTTCTTCGGATCCAGGGCCAGGGCCTTGGCATAGGCCTGGATGGACCGGGCGGCCTGGTGGGAGTCGAAGTAGTCGTTGCCCAGTTCGATCCAGGCCTGGAGGTTCTTTGGATCCTGGGCCACGACCTGCTCGTTGTGGAGGATGCGGGCGGCCTGCTGGGGATGGGGGACCGGGGCCGCCGGCGGCGCTCCGAATCCCGTGCCCGGGGGCAGCGCCGCGCCGGGGGGCAGGGCGGGCGGCAGGGCCGGGGCGGGCGCCTCCGCGGCGCGCGGGGGCGGAAGGGCCGGACGGTCCGCCACGAAGTATCCCGCCGCGAAGCCGGCCACCAGTCCCACCGCCACGCCGATCCAGCCGTTCCGGTTCACGCCGCGCTCCAGTCCGTCCCCACGCCGGGACCCCGCCAGTCTCCCACGGGTGGCCGGCCGGGGCTGTGACGGGAGGCATTCCAGGGCCCGGCGGCCTCCGGCTCAGCGCCGGAACTCCGCGGGCTTCAGGCCGAGCTTCTCCATGCGCGAGAGGCGGGTGCTGGGGGGGAGGTCCGCCGCCGCCGCCGCCCCCCCGGCCCCGG
>JBGASS010000414.1:0-2530 GCA_044229555.1 Holophagaceae bacterium | reverse complement strand
GAAATCGTTCACGGCGCCCCGGAGGACGATGGCCAGGGTGCGGGCGGAGAGGAGGTTGGCCTTGGAGAGCCCGCTGCCGTCGGTGATGGCGATCTTGTCGGGGCCTAGGCCGAACTGCTCCTTGTAGAAGGCCTGGATGCGCGCGATGCCCCGGGGCCAGGAGCCGTCGCCGAAGCGCTTCACCAGCACCTCGATCATGAAGTTGTTGGAGAACTTGTTGATGTCGGCGACCAGCATCCGCAGGGGCGGCGACTTGAAATCCAGCAGCTTGCGGCCGGCGCCGCCGGAGGGGCCGTTCTCCACGGCGATGCCGACGTCCGCCAGCACCTTGACGAGGGTGTCCACCGCGAGGCGCTCGGGATCCGCCACGATGGCGCCGCGCTCGTCCCTGGAGAAGTTCACGCTGAGGGGCAGCACCGGCGGCGTGGTGTCCGAGCTGGTGTTCTCCCAGCCGTTGCCGTAGCGCTGGGCGTCGAAGGCGGTCTGGTCCAGGCGCACCCGGCCCGTCACCCGCTGCACGCCCAGGCGCCGCAGCTCCTGGGCCAGGAGGAAGATGCGCTCGGTGGTGAAGAAGGGATCGCCGCCGCCCTTGAAGACCAGGTCGCCCTTGACAACACCACTTTGGGCGCCGCCCTGCAGGTCCCCGTAGACCGTGGTCTCCAGCTGGAAGTCCGGCTTCCAGGCGCGCAGGAGGGCGTAGGTGGAGACGACCTTGGTCACGCTGGCAGGCACCAGGGCCAGGTCCGGCTGGTGGGATTCCAGGGCGCGGCCGGTCTGGATGTCCCAGACTCCGGCGGAAACCTGGATGCCCCGGGCCTCCATGCGCTTCACCCAGTCCTGGAAGGTGCCCGGGACCTGGGCCGGGGCCGGAGTCCGCGCCGGGGCCGCCGCCGGCCGGGCCGTCAGCGCCTTCGCCCCCAGGACCGTGAGGAAGACCAACCCGCTCGCGCCGATCACACGCAATGTCACTCCCTGGATGGAAGGCAGGCTCATTTCGGAGGCTTGTCCGAGCCGCCCCCGCTGCCGCCGGTGGGGCCCTGGTCCGCGGAGCCGCCACCCTGGCTGGAGCCGCCGCTGCCCACCCGGCCGCCGCCCGCCGGCGCCGAGCCCGGCAGGTTGAAGAGGCTGTCGGTGGCGAGGAAGGCCCACTCGCTATAGATCGACTTGCCCTTGTAGACCTTGAAGCTGTCCTTCTCTACCTTGCTCTTCACGCCGACGATGGGCAGCCCGGTGGTGTTGCCGCTGGCCCCCGCCTGCACGGCGAAGACCAGGTCCCAGTCCCCCTTCGGGTTCATGGGGTCCTTCAGGTCCACCTCCCGCACGAGGCGGGGCTTGATCTTGTTCAGGTCCTCCAGGGCGGAGGGGTAGCCGCCGGTCTTGGCCTGGTAGGTGCGGATGGAGCGGGCGAGGTGCTCCCCGCGGAAGATCAGCTCGTCCTCCATCTCCCGCTGCACCTCCACGTTCACCGCCGGGATCCCCTTCATCAGCAGGATGCCCATGACCGCGCAGAAGCCCAGCAGCATGGCCAGGATGAAGCCCCGCTCCCCGCGCCGGGCGGAGGGGCCTGAAGCGGGCTTCGGGGATTCGGGTCGTCGCATCGCTCTCCAGGATAGCCGGGGCTCCAGGGATGCGGCCGCCGGGCCCGGGGTTCCGGCCCGCCCCCTTCTGAAGCAGGTGCTCAGGCGCCCTGGCGCTCCAGCAGGCGCAGGAAGGCCTCCGCCACCTTGGGGTCGAACTGGGAGCCGGCGTTCACCCGGATCTCCTGGGTGACCTCCTTGAGGGGCATGGGGGTCTTGTAGCCCTTGCCCGTGGTCATCACCTCGTAGGCCTCGATGAGGCCGACGATGCGGCTGCCCATGGGGATGGCCTCGAAGGAGAGCCCGTCGGGATAGCCCCGGCCGTCCCAGCGCTCATGGTGGTGGCGGATGATCTGGTTGACGTCATAGGGGAAGCGCAGGTCCTTCAGGAAGGTCCCCGCCAGGACGGGATGGGTGCGCACCTTCACCAACTCGTCGGCGCTCAGGGTCTGCTTGGCCAGCAGGGCCGGATCCAGCAGGAGCATGCCCACGTCGTGGAGGATGGCGGCGATGCTCACGGCCTCCACCTCGTGGGTGGGCAGGCCCAGCTCCACCGCGAGGCTGGTGGCCATCTTCGCGGTGGCGAGGCTGTGGGCCTTGAGCTGGGGCACCCGGCCCTCCCCGCTCTGCAGGATCCGGTGGCTCACGCTCAGGAAGGCCCGGTGGTACCGCTCGTGGAGGCGGCTTTCGCCCAGGAAGCGGGAGAAGAGGCGGCAGGCCTCCTTCGCCTTCCCGAGGTTGGCCTCCTCGAAGGCCGCGTCGCTGCCCTTGAGCAGGAGGATCTGGTCCCCGCGCCCGCCGTCGTTGAAGAGGCGCAGGGTGGCGCAGGTCAAGAAGAGCCCCGTGAAGGGGGCCGCGTCGGGATGCTCCGCCCGCGCGGTGAGCCGGATCTCCTCGTTCAGGACGCCCAGGAGGGCCGCGTGGGCATGGACGAGGACGTTCTGCTGGAGCTC
>JBGASS010000413.1:0-2531 GCA_044229555.1 Holophagaceae bacterium | reverse complement strand
GGGCGGCTTCGGCCGCAAGGCCATGCCGGACTTCCTCCTGGACGCCGTGGAATGCTCCAAGAAGGCCGGCCTGCCGGTGAAGGTCCAGTGGAGCCGCGCGGACGACATGCAGCACGACTTCTACCGCCCCGCGACCCTGCACCACCTGGAGGGGAGCCTGGACGCCAAGGGCGGCCTGGCCGCCTGGCGCCACCGCTTCGCCGGCGGTTCCATCGGCGCCAGCCTGCACTTCCCGTGGCCCCCGGAAGCCACGGAGGTTTCCGGCGCCTCCGACCTCCCCTACGCCATCCCGGACCTGGAAGTCGAGTGGGCGCAAAGCGACGTGCCCGTGCCCCTGGGCTTCTGGCGCGCCGTGCCAGCCTCCTTCAACCCCTTCGCCACCGAATGCTTCTTCGACGAGCTGGCCCACGCCGCCGGGAAGGATCCCCTGGCCTGGCGCCTGGAACTCTTGAAGGGGGAAGGCAAGCGCAAGGTCGGCCAGGAGGAGGTGGACCTGGGCCGGCTGCGGGGCGTGCTCGAGGCCGTGCGGGACAAGTCGGGCTGGGCCACCGCCAGGTTCAGGAAGGGCCGGGGCCACGGCGTCGCCGCCCACGCCTACCTGGACTGCGGCACCTACGTGGCCCAGGTGGCCGAAGTGGAGGTCAAGCCCGAGGGCGCCATCAAGGTGGTGCGCGTGGTCTGCGCCGTGGACTGCGGCTACGCGGTGAACCCGGAGAACGTGAAGGCCCAGATGGAGGGCGGCATCCTCTTCGGCCTCAGCGCGGCCCTCTTCGGCGAGATCACCGTGGACAAGGGCCGCGTGGTGCAGGGCAGCTACAAGGACTACCCCGTGGCCCGCATCGCCGACATGCCCAAGGTCGAGGTGCACATCCTCCCGCACGCGGACTTCGTGGCCCCGGGCGGCGTGGGCGAGCCCGGCCTGCCGCCCCTGGCGCCCGCCGTGGGCAACGCGGTCTTCCACGCCACCGGCAAGCGCCTCCGCAGCCTGCCCATGACCCCGGACAAGGTGCGCTCGGCGTGAAGGAACTGCAGGACATCCTGAAGGCGAACCGCGAGGCCGCAGGCGGGGAACTCGGCCTCGCGACCCTCGTGCGGGTGGAGGGCCACAGCTTCCGCCGCCCCGGCGCGCGGATGCTCATGGACCGCGAGGGCCCGCGCCTCGGCGCCCTCAGCGGCGGCTGCCTGGAGGCCGACGTCTTCGCGCGGTGGCGGGAGGAGCCCGGCCGTCCCCGGCTGCTCACCTATGATCTCCGCAACGAGCTGGACCTGATCTGGGGCACGGGCACGGGCTGCGAAGGTGTGGCGGAGATCCTGGTGGAGACCCTGGATCGCGGGGCGCCCTGGCTCGCCTTCCTGGAGGAGAGCTTCGCCGCGCGGCGACCCGGCTGGCTGCACACGGTCCTGGAAGGGCCCGCCCTGGGCAGCCGCCACTGGGGCCCAGAGGGCGCCGCGGCTCCGGCAGGCGGATTCATGGAAACCGTCCTGCCCCCCATCCAGCTGTGGATCTTCGGCGCCAGCGACGACGCGAAGCCCCTGGCGCGCATGGCGAGGGAACTGGGGTGGACCGTGGGCATCGCCGACCACCGGCCCGCCTTCGCCAACCCCGATCGCTTCCCCGAAGCCGACGCGGTGCGCGCCCTCCAGCCCGCGGTCCTCGTGCCCGCCCTTGCCCTGGACGCCCGCAGCGCCGCGGTGCTCATCACCCACAACTACGCCAAGGATCTGGAAGCCCTTCGAGGACTCCTCCCTTCCGGCGCCGGCTACGTGGGCCTCATGGGCCACCGGCTCCGGGGCGCCCGGCTGCTGGCGGCGCTGGAGGCCGAAGGGCAGGACTTCACCCCGGCCCAGATCATCCGCTTCCACCATCCCGTGGGCCTGGACCTGGGGGCCGAGGCGCCGGAGACCGTGGCCCTGTCCATCCTCGCGGAGATCCAGGCGGTCCTGGCGGGACGGCGGGGCATGCCCCTGCGGGAGCGCTGCGGCGCGATCCACGGAGCCCCCTCCCCGAGTCCAGCGAGCGGGAGGGCAGGACTTCCCGCGGACCAGGCGCAGCGTGCGTCCGGTGGGATCGGCGGAGCCGGGAGCAGGGCGTGAACGTCGGGGCCGTCCTCCTCGCCGCCGGCGCTTCCGTGCGCATGGGGCGGCCCAAGCAGCTGCTGCAGGTGCGGGGCGAGCCCCTGGTGAGGCGCATCGCGAAGACGGCCCTGCGCTCGAAGGTCGAGTCCGTGGTGGTGGTACTGGGCTGCCGCGCGGCGGAGATCGCCCCGGTCCTCGAGGATCTGCCCGTCCTGCTGGCCGCCAACGGGTCCTGGGAGCAGGGCCTGGCCACGTCCATCCAGGCGGGCCTGGCCTCCCTCCCGCCGGGCACGGAGGCCGCCCTGCTGCTCACCTGCGACCAGCCGGCCCTGGACGCCCGGGTGCTGAACCGCCTCATCAAGGCTGCGGGGGACGATCCGCTGGCGCGGGTGGCCTGCGCCTATGGCGATACCGTGGGCATTCCGGCCCTCTTCGGCCGCGGCTGGTTCCCCCGC
>JBGASS010000412.1:0-2533 GCA_044229555.1 Holophagaceae bacterium | reverse complement strand
CTTCAACTTCCCCTTCGCGACGGAGCACGTCGAGGGGCTGCGCCGGGCGCGGCTCGCCTTCTCGGACCTCACGCCCCTCGCCGGCATCTCCGATCACCTCGGCCTCTCGAAGGTGGATCCGGTCACCCTCCGGGACGCGCTGCGGCAGGCCCTCTTCCGCCTGCCCCCCGGCGGCCAGGGCGCCCTGCTGCTGGGCCTCCCCTCCTTCCCCGCCGGGGAGCAGGGCCTCCGCCGCGCCTTCGACTACCTGGCGCCGGAGCTGCTCGCCCAGAGCGCCGCGGAGGCCCTGACCCGCGAGAAGCTCAACCCCTCCCAGCTGGCCTTCCTCGTC
This sequence comes from Holophagaceae bacterium, assembly GCA_044229555.1. Lineage (GTDB taxonomy): Bacteria > Acidobacteriota > Holophagae > Holophagales > Holophagaceae > JADJVL01. The sequence goes on along the minus strand of JBGASS010000412.1, from coordinate 2,202 downwards.
GCCACCCTCCTGCTCTGCGTGCGGGACCGCGACCTGAGCCTGGAGGCGCTGAAGGGCCGGCTGCAGTTCGAGGGCTGGGGCATCCAGGAGCTGGAGGAGCTCCAGGAGGCCATCTCCTGGGAGGCGCAGGGCACCGACACCAAGCTCAAGAGCGCGCTGGACGAGAAGAAGGACCTCTTCGACCTCGAAGAGACCCAGATCATGGCCCTCGCGCGCCAGACCCTGCGCAAGGGCGACCTGGACGGCCTGGGCCGCATCCTCGACGCCCTGCAAGGCGCCCTGCAGGTGAAGGAGGCCCCCCGCCGGACCCAGGCCGCGACCATCCTCGCGGACCTTTCGGAATGCGTGGAGGATCCGGGAGTCCCGGCGGAGCCGCTGGGCCGGATCCACCAGATGATCCAGCAGCACCTGCGGGTGGAGAAGGCGCAGGAGGCCCTGCTCTGGAGCTGCCAGGCCATGGAGTCGCTCTTGGGCCACCGCATGCGGAGCGGGGACTTCAGCGGCGCCTACCGGGAGGTCCAGGCCATCCTCGAAATGGGCTCCTCCCACCTCGCCGACCCCGACCTGGACTGGAAGGTGAACGCCTTCCAGGACCTGGTGGTGCGCCTCGCGGGCCCGCTGAACATGGCGGCCCTCGTACCCCTGCTCCACGATCCGCGCTACGCCGACACGCTGACCCAGCTGCACAGCCTTTTCGCGCTCATGGGACAGCCCGCGGCGCGCTTCCTCGTGGTCTGCGTGGGCATCGAGGAAGAACGGGAGCGCCGCATGCAGCTCCTCGCCGCCCTGAAGGCCTGCGGCCGCAAGGCCTCCCTGCCCCTGCGGGAGGCCCTCCAGTCGACGGAATGGTTCGTCGTCCGGAACGCCGTGGATCTCATCGGCGAAGTCCAGGACGGCTCCTCCTTCGACGACGTGGCGCGCTGCCTCCAGCACGAGGATGCCCGGGTGCGCCACGCCGCCCTGGAGGCCCTGCGGGCCCTGGACCCGGCCCGGGCCGCTCAGGCCCTGGGGGAAGCCTTCGCCGCCGCGGATCCGGCCATGCAGCTCGAGATCGCCGCCATCCTGGGAGAACTGGGCCAGGACCGCGTCCTGCCGGACCTCCTCGCCGTGTTCAAGGCCACCAAGGGCGGCACCGACCAGGAGCGGCTCCGCCTGCGCATCATCGACGCCTTCGCGGCCCTGAAGCACCCCGACGCCATCCCGGCCCTCCAGTCGGTGTTCAAGAAGAAGGGCCTCCTGACGCGCCTGGAGCCCGTCGGCGTCCGCCTCGCCTCCGCCAAGGCCCTTGCCTCCATCGGCACACGGGAAGCCAAGGAGGCCATCGCCCTCGTCCTGGAGATCGAGTCGGCGGAGGAAGTGAGAGCGGTCCTCCGGCAGTTCCTGGTGGGCGGGGCCTGAGCCATGCCGCCCTTCGCCGATCTGGCCGCTGTCCTGCAGAAGGCGCTGAAGTCGCTCCAGATGTACGGCGACGCCCACCCGCGGGCCCAGGAGGACCTGCAGACCCTCCATCAGGTCCTGGCAGGCTGGCTCGCGGAGCAGGCCGCCCTCCAGGTCACCGTGACGGAATGGCGGCTGCTGGTGGACGGCCTCCCCTTCGACGCCGCCACGGTGCACACCAAGGCCCTCCACCGGCAGCTGAACGAGCGCCACCTCGCCGGCTTCGTCTTCCTGCAGGGCCTGCGTCCCGACGAGGTGAAGGCCCTGCTGCAGATCCTCATGCTGAAGCCCTCCCGGCTCGAGGAGGCCGGCGGCGCGGCGGCCTTCCTGGAGGCCCAGGGCGTCTCCCACATCCGCATGAGCCAGACCCGCTTCCAGGAGGTGCGGGACGGCGAGCTGATCCTGCCCGCCGCGCCGGCCCCTCCCGTGGAGACCGCGGTGGAGCCCGATCCCGGCGTCCCTGAGGCGAAGGATCCTTCCCCGGCCCCGCCTGGCGCGCCGCCGAACCTCGTCTCCCTGGTGAAGGAGGCGCTGCGCAGCACCTTCGCCGAGCGGCTGGCCTCCGATTCCTCCGGCTCCCTCCGCCTGCCCCACCTCGATAAGACGGGCGGCGCCGAAAGCTCCCCGGGCAATGGCGCCGGCGCGGAAGCCCCCGCCCCCCTCCCGGCCGCGGACATGGCGGCGGTGCTGAACATCATCCCCGCCTACCTGGGCGACCTCGGCCCCATGGGCTACAACATCGGCCTCGGGGAGGGGATGCCCACC
>JBGASS010000411.1:0-2537 GCA_044229555.1 Holophagaceae bacterium | reverse complement strand
AAGGCGCGGGTCACGCCGCGCTGGGTGAGGGCGCCGGCCATGGGGATGAGCAGGTCCTCCCGGGCCACCCCCAGCACGAGGAAGTCGGGCCGCCCGGGGTTCAGCAGGGGGCCCAGGAGGTTGAAGACCGTGGGGATGCCCAGGCGGCGCCGGATCTCCCGCAGCCGGCCCAGCAGGGGATGGTAGGCCGGCGCGTAGAGGAAGGCGAAGCGGCCCCGGCGCAGGTCCGCGCAGAGCTCCGCCGCTCCCCGGTTGAGGTCGCAGCCCAGGGCCTCCAGCAGGTCGGCGCTGCCGCAGACCCCCGTGGCGGCGCGGTTGCCGTGCTTCAGCACCGGGACGCCGAGGTCCGCCAGGAGCAGGGCCGCCAGGGTGCTCAGGTTGGCCGTCGCGCGGGCGGCGCCGTCTCCGGCGCGGCGGGTGTCGCCGCCGGTGCCCACCACGTCCAGCACCGGCAGGCCCGGATCCGGGAAGGGCACGGCGACGTCCGCGAGGGCGGAGGCGAAGGCGTCCAGCTCCTCCGCCGTGGGCGGGCGCTGGGCCAGGAGGGCGAGGCAGGCGCCCACCAGCAGGGCATCCGTCTCCTGGTCGATGAAGATCTCCATCAGCTCCCGGGCGGTGGCGGCGGTCATGGGGCGGAGGGGGTTGTGGGTGGTGAGCAGGGTCATCGCGGCGCTCCGGAGTCCGTGGGGCCGAGGCCGGCCAGTCCGAGGAAGTTGGCGAGGAGGGCCGGGCCGTCGGGGGTGAGGATGCTTTCGGGGTGGAACTGCACGCCCCACCGGGGCAGCGCCCGGTGGGCGATGGCCATGATCTCGCCGCCGGTGGACCGCCCCGTCACCGTCCAGCATTCCGGGAGGGTCGCGGGATCGGCGATGAGGCTGTGGTAGCGGCCGATGGGAAAGCCCGGCGCCAGGCCCTGGAAGAGATCCTTGCCATCGTGCTCCAGGGGCGTCGCCTCCCCGTGGAGGGGCTCCTTCGCGTGGATCACCTTCCCGCCGCTGGCGGCCACCAGGGCCTGCTGGCCCAGGCAGACGCCGAGGATGGGGATGGCCCAGTTCGAGCCCGCGATGGCCATGTGGCCGGGGCTTTCCGTGGGATGGCCGGGTCCCGGGGAGAGCACCACCGCGTCGGGCCTCAGGGCCTTGGCGGCCTCGAGGGTGATGGCGTCGTGGCGGACCACCTTCACCGGCGCGCCTAGGGTTTCGAAGGCCTGGACGAGGTTATAGGTGAAGCTGTCGAGGGCGTCGATCAGAAGTATCATCGGTGCCCTCCGGGCTTCAGGTGATCCCGTCTATCGCGCAGGACATCTAGTCCTGCGCTCCCGCTCCCCCGCTTCGCGGGATCGCGGAGACGGGAGCCCTGGTTGTAGGTGAAGCTGTCGAGGGCGTCGATGAGCAGGATCATGCCTTGCCTCCCTCCAGCCGCACGCCGAGCGCCTCGGCGACGGCGCCCATCTTGTGCAGAGTCTCCAGGTATTCCTTGCGGGGATCCGAGGCCCGCACGACTCCCGCCCCGGCCTGCAGCCAGGCGGCGCCGGCGGCATAGATCGCCGTCCGGAGGATGAGGGCCGTGTCCAGCACCCCATCGGCGCCCAGGCGGATGAGCGCGCCGCCGTAGGGTCCGCGCGCCTCGCATTCCAGTTCGGCGATGCGCCGGCAGGCGCGGATCTTGGGGGCGCCGCTCACGGTGCCCGCCGGGAAGGCCGAGGCCAGCACGTCCAGGGCGTCGAGGCCGGGCTTCAGCGTCGCCTTCACGGTGGTGGTGAGGTGGAGCACATGGGAGGTGCGCTGCAGGGCCAGGGGCTTCTCCACGCGCACGCCCCCGGGCACGGCGATGCGGCCCAGGTCGTTGCGGGCCAGGTCCACCAGCATCTGGTGCTCGGCCAGCTCCTTGGGGTCCCGCTTGAGAGCCTCGAAGCGGGCCGTGTCCTCCTCCAACGTCGCCCCGCGGGGCGCGGTGCCGGCGATGGGCAGGGTCTCCGCCTCCCCGTTGGAGACGCGCACCAGCATCTCCGGCGAGGCGCCCACCAGCGCAAAATCGCCCCATTCGAGGAGGAAGGCGTAGGGCGAGGGGTTGAGGCGGCGCAGGCGGCGGTAGGCCTCCAGGGGCGGCGGCGCGCCGTCCACGCGGACGCGCTGGCTGGGCACCAGCTGGTAGACGTCGCCCTCGAGGATGAAGGCCTGCACCTGCCGCACCGCTGCCTCGTAGTCCTCCCGCGCGGTCAGCCTCGTCGCCTTCGCCGCGGGCACGTGGGCCAGGGGAGCCTCGTGGCGCCGCAGGGCGTCCTCCATGGCCTGGAGCCGCGTCTCGCCCCGCTCGGGATCGCCGCAGAGGGACTGCAGCTCGGCGACCTGGTGGAGGTGGTCGATGACCAGGGCGGCGTCGAAGCGGCGGGCCCAGACCGCGGGCAGGCCCAGGGTGTTCACCGCCGGCGGAGGGATCGTGGGCTCGAGGGCCCCCATGGCCTCGAAGCCCACGTAGCCCGCGATGCCCACGCCGATGGGGGGCTCCTCCCGGATCAGCGGCAGCTCCGGCGAAGG
>JBGASS010000410.1:0-2548 GCA_044229555.1 Holophagaceae bacterium | reverse complement strand
GGGGCTCTTCGCCGCCTTCGCCTTCGCGATCCACGCGGCCTCCGTGGGCTTCTCCAGCTCCCCGGGCAGGAGGGGCGGGCAGCCCGGCGCGCCGATGCGCTGCAGGGCCCTCACGAAGCGGGCTTCGTCCCCGGCGCTGAAGAGGTCCCGCGCCTCGGCCTCCACCGCCGGGGCCTTCCGGGCCCATTCCGCCCGCACGGCGTCGGCGGCGCTGAAGCGGGGCCGCGGCGCGGGCGCGTCCTGGGCCGCCAGGGCCAGGGCGGCGAAGGCGCAGAGGACGGGTTTCTGGAAGGATGGGTGGGAAGGAGTCATCGGTGGCCTTGAGGGGAAGCGACATTCTAGGCGAGAACCTGGGCCCGGGCGCCGTCCGCGAGGTCTGGGTGCGCTTTCCGCGCCAGCTGGGGGACGTGATCTTCTCCCTGCCCTTCTTCGGCACCCTGCAGGCGCGGTGGAACGCCGTCGCCGAGGCCAGGGGCGCGAGCCTGCGCTGGGTCGCCGTGGGCCACGCCATCGGCGCGGCCCTCTTCAGCGACGCCCGGGAGCCGTTCATCGCCCGGACGATCATCGAGAAGGGCGGCCACGGGAAGCCCGAGCCCCTGGCCCTGCGGAAGGCCTGGCGCGACGTCCCGCCGGTGGCGGTCATCAACCTGAGCCAGAGCGTGCGCCTGGCCCTCGCCGCCCGCATGGCCGGCGTGCCCATCCGCGCCGGCATCGCCGACAACCGGCTGCGCCTCCTCTACACCCACCCCTTCAAGTACCGCGACCTGGACGTGCACTGCGCCCTGCGCTTCGCGCCCCTCCTGGAGCTGCTCACCGGCGACGGCCGCCTCGACTGGATGCGGCTGGGCCCGCACAACCTCGGCGGCGCCACGGGCCTGGACCTGCTCCGCTCCGCGGGCTGGGACGGCCGCCCCTGCGTCTGCCTCGCCTTCGGCACCCGGGGGGACAGCAAGCGCTGGCGGCCGGAACGGGAGCTCTGGCCCGACCTCGCGAAGCGCATCCTCGGCCAGGGGCTGGCGGCGGTGTGGCTGGGCGGACCGGACGAGATCGCGCTGGGCGCGGAGCTCGCGGCCCTCGCGCCGGGCTCCCTCGATCTCTGCGGCCGCACCTCCCTGCCGGAGGCCACCGCCATCCAGAGCCAGGCCTACGGCACCATCGCCATCGACACGGGCCTCGCCCACACCGGCGCCGCCACCGGGCGGCCCCTGGTCTGCATCAACGTCCACAGCCCGGAGAGCCTAGTGGCGCCCCAGGGGCCGAACGTGGCGCTGCTGCGGCCCCCGGTCATCGCCCTGGATCCCGGGGAGGCGCAGCTCGCAGGGGAGCTGCGCAGCGACCGGGTGCGGCCGGGGCGGGTGCTGAACCTGCTGCACGCCCTGGTCCGGGACGCCGCGGGCCGGGACCTGGAGCCCTTCCTCCCGTGAGCGACCCGATCCCGGACCGCGCGGTGTGGGTGCGCCTGCCGCGCTTCATCGGCGACGCGGTGATGATCGCCCAGGCCCTGGAACCCCTGCGCCGCGCGGGCCTGGCCCTCGTGGCCTGGGGGCCGGCCCCGGTCTGCGAGCTCTTCGAAGGCAGCGGCGCCTTCTCGGCGGTCACGCCGGATCCGGCGGAGAAGCCCGGCAGCTGGGCCGCGGCGAAGCTGCTGAAGGCCCACCGGGCGGCGGCGGTCCTGAACTTCCCCCGCAGCCAGCGGGCCCTCGCCGGCGCCTTCCTGGCCCGCACGCCCCGGCGCGCGGGATGGAGCGAGGGGGGCGGCGCCCTGCTGGCCACCCACCATCTGCCCTTCAAGGGGACCGGCGGCCACCAGGTGGAACGGTACCGGGCCCTGCTCGCCAGGACCTTTCCGGAAGCGCCGCCCTGCGAGGCCCCGATCTTCGCTCCGCGGGCCGAGGCGGAAACGCAGGGCCGGGCCCTCCTCGCGGAGTCGGGTGTGGCCGAACCCTTCGTGGCCCTCGCCCTCGGGGCCATGAGCTGGAACAAGCGGCTCGGTTCGCAGGCCTGGATCGACGTGGCCCGCGGCCTGGTGGCCCGGGGCTGCGGCGTCGTGCTCCTGGGCGCCGGCGCCGAGGACGGAACCCAGGCCGCGGAGATCCTCGCAGGCCTGCCCGGGGTGCCGAGCCTCGTCGGACGCGCGCCCCTCTCCGCCACCGCGGCCCTCCTGCGCCGGGCGAAGGCCGTGGTGGCCAACGATTCGGCCCTGGCCCACCTCGCCGCGGCGGTGGGCACCCCGGTGGCGGTGGCCTACGGGCCCACGGATCCCGCCGTCACCCGGCCCTGGGGCGACCGGGTCGCCGTGGCGCGGCGGGAGGACCTGGCCTGCATCGGGTGCATGGGCCCCGGCTGCCCGGTGCAGGGCCGGCCCTGCCTCGAGGACCTCGGGGCGGAGCGGCTGCTGGAGGCCTTGGCTCCCTGGCTCATCAACGAGGAGGTGCCATGAGCGAAGCGCCGGAATCCGGCGGCTGGGCGGTGCTGGCGGAGTACGGCAGCGCCTCGGCCGCGGAGGTGGACGCCGCCTTCCTCCGCAGCGAAGGCCTCGCTGCCCGGG
>JBGASS010000409.1:0-2557 GCA_044229555.1 Holophagaceae bacterium | reverse complement strand
TGGCGCTCTCGGGGCGGCTGGACTGGACTCCCCTTCCCGGCGCCACCTTCGGCGTCAGCGTCTTCACCGGGAACAGCGGCACGAACACGGAGCACGGGGAAGGGCCCAAGATCACCACGAACGTGATGGACCTGCACGCCGAATACCGGGCCCGGGGCTGGCAGCTGCGGGGGCTCTACGCCCAGTTCACCAACTCGAAGGGCGGGGTGGAGCAGCTCGGCGCCGCCAGCGAGGCGGGGCAGGTGGGCACCAAGGCCGACGGCGCCTACGTGGAGGCGGGCTACGACGTCTTCAACGGACGGCGCGGCCGCCAGGCGCTCATCCCCTTCCTCCGCCTGGAGCGCCTGAACACCCAGAAGGAAGTCGCGCCGGGCGTTGAGGCCGACCCCGCCAAAGACATGAAGATCACCACCGTGGGCCTCACCTACAAGCCGATTCCCCAGGTGGCCATCAAGGCCGACGTCATGAAGGTGACCAACGGCGCCCGCACAGGCCGGAACCAGTTCAACCTCGCCCTCGGCTACTACTTCTGAGGCGAGGCATGCGGATCCCCCTCCTCACCGCCCTCACCGGACTCGCCCTGATGCTCGGTTGCGCCGGCGCGGACGGTCCCGGAAGCCACCGGTTCGCGCGGCCGGCGCCCATCCCGCCCCTGCTCCAGCCGGTGGCGGTGGAGGCGGGCGTGCCCCGCTACGAGCTGATCGCCCAGGCCGGCAGGACCGAACTGTTGCCCGGCCGGCCCACCGAGACCTACGGCTACAACGGCGCCCTCCTGGGCCCGACCTTGAGGCTGCGCCGGGGGCAGCCGGTCCGGGTGACCCTGCGCAACGAGCTCCCCGCCTCGGCGCACGACCACACCAACCTGCACTGGCATGGCCTCAAGGTTCCCGGCTCCGTGGACATCGCGCCGGACACGCACCACGGCCTGCATCCCGGGAAGTCCTTCACCGCCGCCTTCACGCCGGACCAGCCGGCGGCCCTGCTCTGGTACCACCCCCATCCCCATGGCGCCACGGGCATGCAGGTGAACCTGGGCCTGGCGGGCCTCCTCCTCCTGGAGGACGACGTCTCGGACGCGGCGCCGCTGCCCAGGACCTACGGCGTGGACGACGTCCCGCTGGTGGTGCAGGACAAGCGCCTCAACGCCGACGGCTCCATCGCCTACATGGAGACCATGGGCGACCGGGACTTCATGATGGGTGACCGGATCTTCGTCAACGGCGTGGAGAACCCCTATCTCGAGTTGCCCGCCGGTCTCGTCCGCCTGCGCCTGCTGAACGGCTCCAGCACGAGGCGCTACGCCTTCGCCCTGGAGGACGGTCGCACCTTCCACCAGATCGCCTCCGACGGCGGCTTCCTGGAAGCCCCGGTCCCCCTGGACCGGCTCGTGCTGGGGCCGGCGGAGCGCGGGGAGATCCTGGTGGACCTCTCGCAGGACCTGGGCCGCAGCCTCCTGCTGGTGAGCCGCGGCTTCGCCGCCGCCGAGGAGGAGGCGGAGGCAGGCCAGGGCCGCCCCTTTTCCGTGATGCAGCTCCGCGTGGCGAGGCCCGGGACCGGCGGGGCGCCCCCGGCGAGGCTCGCGTCCGTGCCGCGGATCCCGGAGAGCGAGGCCACCGCCACGCGGACCTTCGGCCTGGAGGATACGGGCGACGGGGTCATCAATGGCCGCCTCTTCGACGCCGACCGCGTGGATGTCGCCATCCCGGCGGGCGCGACGGAGATCTGGGAGGTGACGAATCACGCCCAGCCCATCGCCCACCCCTTCCACATCCACGGGGGGCAGTTCCAGCTCCTCAGCCGCAGCCAGGGCGGCCTGCCGGCGAACGAGCGGGGCTGGAAGGACACCTTCCTCGTGAATCCCGGCGAGACCGTCCGGGTCATCATGCGCTTCCAGGGCCTCAGCGGCCGCTACCTCTACCACTGCCACATCCTCGAGCACGAAGGCATCGGGATGATGGGCCAGTTCGAGGTGCTGCCGTGACCCCGCGGGCCGCCCAGGCGATGATGGGGGGACCATGCTGAAATCTGGTGTCTTCCTCCTGGCTTCGACCGTCTCCGTCCTGCCTGTTCGTGCAGGGCTGCCCACCCAGCAGGAAGCCCTCATCCTGGCCTTTCCTCGTTCGGCCTTCACGCGGCGGGAGCACTTCCTTACGGAAGCCCAGGCCCGGCAGGTGAAGGAACTCTCCGGGGTAGACCTGCCGGGCCTTTGGCTCGTCGTCTACGAGGCCCGGAAGGACGGGAAGCTGGCAGGCGTGGCCTTCTTCGACACGCACAGGGTGCGGACCCTGAACGAAACCGCCATGGTGGCCGTGGACGGCGGGGGCAAGGTGCTGCGCGTGGAAGTTGTCGCCTTCCGGGAACCCCAGGAGTACATGGCCCGGGACGCCTGGAAGAAGCAGCTGGAAGGCCGGCGGCTGGACGGGGAGCTGAAGCTGAACCGCGCCATCCGGCCCCTGTCGGGCGCGACGCTGACCGCCCACGCCCTCACGGCCGCCTCCCGCCGCTGCCTCGCCCTCTGGCAGGTCCTCTACGGTTCCGCCCCGTGACCGCCCTGGAG
>JBGASS010000408.1:0-2572 GCA_044229555.1 Holophagaceae bacterium | reverse complement strand
AAGGACGGAGCAGGGTCGGAGGGCAAGGGCAGCACGGAGACAGATTTTGCTTTTCAGCACCGCGCGACGCCGGCCGGCCTGACCTCGCGCGCTATCGCTTGCGCGCGCTTGAGGCTGGCGCGGCGAAAGGGCCGCCGCGCCAGCCTCAAGCACCTGTGGAAGGTCAAGGGCCAGGTCAAGGTCAATGGCCAGGTCAAGGTCAACGATTCGGTCAAGGTCAACGGCGAGATCAAGGTCCAAGGGAGGGCGAACTTCCGGAGCTGAAATCCCATGGCTCATGCGCCGGATCGGGAACTCTGCCGCCATCTGCGTCATTGTTGTCCACATGAGAATCCCGGCCCTCGTCTGCCTTCTCGCGCTGCCCGCCACCGCCCAGTCCGCCTTCGGCCCGGCCGCCGAGGCCTGGACCGCCAAGCTCGCCGGCGGCCGGGCCATGCTGCTGCTGGTGGACGTCAACCCGGGCTGGGCGAGCCGCATGCTGGATCCGGCCCTGGAGGACATCGCCTTCGAGCTGACCTTCGAGAACGTGGCCTCTTCGGATCCCACCGCGCAGCGCATGGGGCTCACGGGGCCGGCGGCCTACCTGCTCAACGAGGCTGGCAGCGTGCTGGGCAGCTGGCGCGGCGGGCCGCCTTCCGACATCCGCGCCGCTTTCGCCGAGGCGGGCTGGCGCACCCGCGCCGACGCCCTGAAGGCCGCGCTCCGGACGCAAGCCGAGCGCCTCGACCTGCGCTGGGCCCTGGTGGCGGAGTACTGGCAGCGGGTGCCTCGCCGCTTCTCCCTGAAGGACCTGGAGGCCCTCGCCGATGCCCTCGAAGGCCTGCTCCGCACCGGCGCCTGGGCCACCTCCGAGGCGCCGAGGCTGCCGGTCTTCGCGCCGCCCAAGCGCATGAACTCGGAGGCCCCGGCCTTCGGGAACTCCCTCACGGAGCTCGCCCGCACGCGCCTCGCGGACGTGCGGGAAACCCTCGCCCGGGATCCCGGCAACGCCACCGCCTGGATGCTGGCGGCCCTCCTGGCGGCCTGGCATCCCGACGCGGAGCCCAGGCTCCACACCTTCTTCCGGGCCCAGGCGCCCCCGCCGCTCCCCTTCGAAGCCCTCCTCGAATGGCCCCATCCCGTCGCCCTGCTCCAGTCGGAGTCCCAGCTGCGGCGCCTGGAGGACTGGAAGGGGCTGGAGGACTTCGCGGAAACGCGGCAGGAATTCCTTCGGGAGTCGGCCCTCGCCCTGGCTCCCCCAGCACTTCCACCTTCACGATCCGCGCGTTCAGTTCGAGGGCGTCCAGCAGGGGCAGGGCCCGGCCGGGATCCTCCACGGAGCCCAGGTGGGTGTATTTCCCCGTGAGGTGGGGAGTGGCGTTGGTGGTGATGAAGAATTGCGATCCGCCGGTGTCCTTGCCGGACAGGGCCATGCCCACGCTGCCGGGGCCGTACCCGTCGAGGCTGTTCTCGCAGCGCACCGCGTAGCCCGGTCCGCCGTCCATGGTGCTGAGGGGCGAGCCCATCTGCACCACGAAGTCCGGCACCACCCGCGGCACCAGCTGGCCGTCGAAGTAGCCGCGCCGGGCGAGGCGGGCGAGGTTGGCGACGTTGATGGGGGCCTTCCCCGGATCGAGGCGCAGGACGACGGCGCGGGAGCCCTCGAAGGCGATCCGCAGGCGCACCGGAGCGCCCTTTTCCGCCAGCGCCTCGGCCTCGGCGCGCAGCGCCGCGTCCGCGGGGCCGTCCTTCGGGGCCTCGGGCCAGGGCAGGTCGGCGTCGAAGGCCCGCAGGGCCTTCCAGGCCTCGAAGCGGCGGATCCAGGCGGGGTGCTGGAGGCTGGGGCGGAGGAGGGCCGCCTGCACCTCCGGCGGCGTGCCCCAGCGCTTGAAGCCCGCCACCAGGGCCTGGAAGGGCTCGGCCTCCGGGTCGTTCCAGAGCAGCTTCATGAATTCGGCGAGCCGCGCCGGCAGCCGGGGGCAATCCTCCAGGGCCGCGCCCCGGGCGATGGGATCCCGGCCGAAGAGGAGGCGGGCCTGGAGCCCGTCGGCGGCCTCCGGATCGAGCTTGCGCAGGGCGGGCAGGAGGACGCCGAGGAGGCGGCCGTCCTTCTCCTTCTCCGCGAGGTTGGCGGCCCAGCCCGCGGCTTCGCCCTGATTGCGGAACTTGCCGAGGGCGCCGACCGCCGCGAGGCGCCAGGCCAGGGGCAGGTCGGGAAGTCCTTCGAGGCTGGAGCGCAGCACCGGCCAGGCCGAGGCCGGGGCGTCGTCCGGCAGCCCCTCGAAGTAGCGCTGCATGAGGCAGGTGAGGGCCGCCTCGCCGGGCACCTCGTCCTTCAGCCCGATCACCGCGAGATGCCGGGCGGGGGCTTCCAGAAAGGGGGTGAAGCCCGGCTGCGCCATCCGCTGGTCGGGGGTGGCGTGGTTCCAGGCGTCCATCATGGCGAGCACGGCCCCCGGCGTGGGGGGCAGCGGCTCCAGCAGCACCTTCTCGACCCCCGCCAGCACCAGGCGCAGCTGGGCGGCGCGGATGCGCACGTCGTCGATCCGGCCCTCCTCCCCCAACCCGTTGAGGAAGGCCCGCAGGGAGGGCG
>JBGASS010000407.1:0-2594 GCA_044229555.1 Holophagaceae bacterium | reverse complement strand
GGAAAAGCCGAAGGTGGTCCATGGCGCCTCCTACGCCTCCCGCGGCAACGAGGTGGCCAGCCACCTGCTGACCCCGGACAAGAAGTCGCCCCTGGCTCCGCAGAAAAAGAAGAAATAGCCCCGCCGGACCCTACCGGACGAACCGCCGGCCGCCCGGCCCGGAACCACTACCCATTGAATGAAGCTGAAGGCCGCGCCGATCCCAGGGCGCGGCCTTTTCCATTTCTGGCCCGGAACAGAATTGTTTCTTGAAAATGAGACTGATCGTTCTATATCCTCCTGAAGAGGTCCTGCCCCATGAGCCAAGTCCGCGAACGCATCCTGGAAACCGCCTCCGAGCTGTTCTACCGCCAGGGCATCGCCGCGGTGGGCGTGGACGCCATCATCGGGAAGGCCGAGGTGGCCCGCATGAGCTTCTACCGCCACTTCAAGTCCAAGGAAGGCCTCGTGCTGGCCTGCCTGGAGACCCGGGACGAACGCTTCCGCGCCTGGCTCGCGAGCGAAGTGGACCGCCTCGCCCCGGATCCGAAGGACAAACCCCTGGCGGTCTTCGACGCCCTTGCCCTGCGCTTCGCCACGCAGGACTACCGGGGCTGCGCCTTCCTCAACACCATGGCGGAAACCCCCGACCGGAAGGATGCCGTCCACCGGGCCGCCGCCGCCCACAAGGGGAAGATCGGCGCCTACTTCGAGACCCTGCTCCGGGAGGCCGGCCGCGATCCCGCCCTCGCCGCGGACCTGCTCCTGCTCTTCGACGGGGCCGTGGCCTCCGCGGTGCGGGAGGGCTCCGCGGCGTCCGCCGGCCGGGCCCGGCGACTCGCCGATCTGCTGCTCAACGCCGCCCCACGGACTTCATAGTCTGCTTGTCCCGTCTTTCAGTTCCTGCCCGCTGAACCCCATCCCCGCCATCGCCGACCTCCCAACCGGAGGGCGGGAAAGCCCTGCCTGGAGGCGCCATGACCGCCGCGATTGATGCCCCGCCCGCTCCGGAGTGCCCATCCCCCCTGGCCCCGGTGGCCCCCCGGGAGCGCCTCCTCCAGCTGGACGTGCTGCGGGGCCTCGCCCTCCTGGGCGTGCTGCTGGTGAACCTGAACGTCTTCAACGGCGCCATGTGGGCCCGGGACGCGCACCTGCCCATCACCCTCGGCTGGGGGGGCGGCGCCGCTGAAGCCCTGGTGCGCGTCCTCCTGGAAGGCAAGGCCGCCGCCTTGCTGGGCCTCCTCTTCGGCGCGGGGCTCGCCATCCAGCTGGAGGGCGCGGACCGCAAGGGGCGCGGCTACACCGCCTTCGCCCTGCGCCGGGTGGGGGCCCTGGCCCTCTTCGGCCTCGCCCACAGCCTCCTGCTCTGGAACGTGGACATCCTCCTGGACTACGCCGTGATCAGCCTCCTGGTGCTGCCCTTCCTGCGCTGGCGGGCTTCGCGGATCCTGTGGGCCATCCCCATCCTGCTCGTGGCGTCGCTGCTCATCGCCCTGCCCTTCCTGCCCCTGCTGAAGGCCCTCGAGCAGGATCCCGCGGGCTTCTACCGCCAGGGGCTGCAGCACTACGGCGCGGGCACCTGGCTGGAGGCCCTCAAGTACCGCAGCTGGGAGTTCCTCCACGTCCTCGGCCCCCAGCGGCTGACGAGCCGGCTGCCGGCCCTGCTGCCCTTCTTCATCCTCGGCGTGTACTTCTGGAAGAAGGGCTTCCTGTCGCGACCGGAGAAGCATCTCCGCACCCTGCGGGTGCTCTTCCTCGTCTGCTTCATCCTCGGCCTCCTCGCGAACCTGCTGCCCCAGGCCGGCCTCCATGCCGCCGTCGCCGGGTTCCCCCAGCCCTTCCGGGTCCTCATCAAGCTCACCGCCTTCTTCGCCCGGCCCGCCCTCACCGTGGGCTACCTGGCGGGGCTCCTGCTGCTGCTCCAGCGCGACGCCGGGCGCAGCGCCTTTGGCGTCTTCGCGCCCCTGGGCCGCATGGCCCTCACCCAGTACCTGCTGCAGTCCGCGGTTTGCACCTGGGTCTTCAACGGCTACGGCTTGGGGTTCTACGGGCGCGTGTCCACGAGCGCCACCCTCCTGGGCGGTCTCTTCCTCTTCGCCTTCCAGGCCTGGAGCAGCGGCCTCTGGCTGGCCCGCTTCCCCATGGGGCCCGCAGAATGGCTGTGGCGGCGCCTGAGCTACGGCCCGAAGCCCGCTGCCTCCGTCCAACCGCACCTCGCCACCCAGGAGCCCGCATGAATCCCGTCGCCTCCCCCCTCGCCCTCGCCGCCGGGCTCACGGAGCTCTGGTCCCCCCGCATCATCGGCGAAGTGAACGACGCCTACGTGAAAGTCGCCAAGGTCCACGGCGAACTCGCCTGGCACCGCCACGCCGAGGAGGACGAGCTCTTCCTGGTGCTGCGGGGCCGGCTGCGCATCGAGCTGGAGGAGGGCGCCGTGGAGCTCGGCGCAGGGGACCTGCACGTGGTGCCGAAGGGCGTCCTCCACAATCCGGTGGCCGAGGAGGAATGCCTGCTCCTGCTCCTGGAGCCCAAGAGCACCCTGCACACCGGAGACGCGGTGACGGAGCGGACCCGCTCGGTGGCGGAGCAGCTGCGGCCCCTCTAGGGCCCAGGTC
>JBGASS010000406.1:0-2597 GCA_044229555.1 Holophagaceae bacterium | reverse complement strand
CGGGGCTTCGCCGCGCCGGGGGCCCTACTTCCCTTCGGCCCGGGCCCAGGAATCCTTCAGGGCCACGGTGCGGTTGAAGACCGGCGCGCCGGGCTTCGAATCCGGATCCGCGCAGAAGTAGCCCAGGCGCTCGAACTGGAAGCGCTCGCCGGGCAGGGCCTCCGCCAGGCCAGCTACCAGCTTCGCGTCCGCCAGGACGTCGAGGGAATGGGGGTTCAGCGTGTCCCGCCAGTCGCCGCCCTCCGCCACGTCCATGGGGTCCTCGGCGGTGAAGAGGCGGTCGTAGAGCCGGACTTCCGCCGGCACCGCGTGGGCGGCGGAGACCCAGTGCAGGGTCCCCCTTACCTTGCGGCCGTCGGGAGCGTCGCCGCCGAGGCTGGCGGGATCCCAGGAACACCGCAATTCGACCACGTGGCCATTCGTGTCCTTGATCACATCCTCGCAGCGGAGGAGGCAGGCGCCCTTCAGGCGCACCTCGGCGCCGGGGGCCAGGCGGAACCACTTCTTCGCCGGCACCTCCATGAAGTCCTCGGCCTCGATCCAGAGCTCCCGCGTGAGGGTGAGCTTCCGGGTGCCGAAGGCTGGATCGGGATGGTTGGCGATCTCGAGCTCGTGGGCCTCACCTTCGGCCATGTTGGTGATCACGACCTTCAGCGGCCGCAGCACCGCCATGCGGCGCGGCGCGGTCTGCTCGAGATCCTCCCGGATGGCGTGCTCCAGCAGGGCCACGTCCGTGAGGCTGTCGCGCTTGGCGACGCCCACGCGCTCGGCGAAGTTCCGCAGGGCGGCGGGGGTGTAGCCGCGCCGGCGCAGGCCCGAGATGGTGGACATGCGGGGATCGTCCCAGCCCTTCACGTGGCCCTCCTGCACCAGGAGGAGGAGGCGGCGCTTGCTCATCACCGTGTAGGTGAGGTTGAGGCGGGCGAACTCGATC
Source organism: Holophagaceae bacterium (assembly GCA_044229555.1). GTDB lineage: Bacteria > Acidobacteriota > Holophagae > Holophagales > Holophagaceae > JADJVL01. Next base: position 1,663 of record JBGASS010000406.1, on the reverse strand, counting down.
TGCCGCGGGTGGGGGCGGCGGAAGAACTTCCCGTCCACGTCCTGCTCCAGGAACCAGTCGTAGAGGGGCCGGTGGTCCTCGAACTCCAGGGTGCAGATGGAGTGGGTGATGCCCTCGATGGCGTCGGACACGCCGTGGGCGTAGTCGTAGAGCGGATAGATGCACCAGGCGTCGCCGGTGCGGTGGTGGTGGGCCCGGCGGATGCGGTACATGAGGGGATCCCGCAGGTTCATGTTGCCGCTCGCCATGTCGATCTTCGCCCGCAGCACCCGGGCGCCGTCGGGGAACTCGCCGGCCTTCATGCGGCGGAAGAGGTCCAGGCTCTCCGCCGCGTCCCGGTTCCGGAAGGGGCTGTCCTGGCCGGGCTTGAAGAAGTTGCCCCGGCGCTCCTTGATCTCCTCGTCGCTCTGGTCGTCCACGTAGGCCTTGCCGATCTGGATCAGGTGCTCGGCGTAGTCGTAGAGGGTCTGGAAGTAGTCCGAGGCGTAGAACTCCGCCGTCCATGCAAACCCGAGCCACTCGACGTCCGCCTTGATGGAGTCCACGTACTCCTGCTCCTCCTTGGTCGGGTTCGTATCGTCGAAGCGCAGGTTCGTCGCGCCCCCGTAGCGGATGCCGAGACCGAAGTTAAGGCAGATGCTCTTGGCGTGCCCGATGTGCAGGTAGCCGTTGGGCTCCGGCGGGAAGCGCGTCAGCACGCGGCCCTGGTGCTTGTCCGTCACCCGGTCGGCTTCGATGATGTCCTCGATGAAGTTGAGGGCGCGGGGTTCGGGGGTGGCTTCGGAGTTGGGGGTGTCGTGGGTCATGGTCGTTCCGGGTCGCTAGGGTACAAGGTCGAGAAGGAGGCTCAGGCGATCCACCGTTGGAGCCGCGCCGCCACTTCCTCCCGCCCCAGCAGCGCCAGGGTGTCGAATATCGGCGGGCTGACGGGTTTCCCGCAAAGCGCCACGCGCAGGGCCTGGGCGAGGTCCTTGAGCTTGAGGCCGTGACGCTCCAGGATCGCGTTGAAGGCTGCCTCGAGGGCGTCGTGGGCGTAGTCGGTGAGTTCGACCACTTCCCGCAGGACGGGCTTCACGGCCTCGGTCATGAACTTCTCCACGGCCTTCTCGTCGAACTCGGCCGGAGCCGCCCAGCAGAATTCCAGGAAGCCCGCCATCTCCTTCAGGTTCTTCCCCTTCTGGGTGCAGGCGATGGCCTTCGCCTTCCAGTCGTCGGGCTTCGTCTTCCAGGCCTCGGGCATGAAGGCCGCGAGGTGGGGCTCGAGCTCCTGCCAGCTGGCCCGCTGGATGAGCTTCTGGTTCATCCACTCCAGCTTGGCCATGTCGAAGCGGGCGGCGCTCTTCTGCACGTCGCCGAGGTCGAAGAGCTGGATCATCTCCTCGTCGGTGAGCAGTTCCTCCTCGGCGGTCTCCACGGCCCGGCCGTCGATCTTCGGCGTCCAGGACAGGCGCGCCAGGGCCAGGCGGACGGCGGAGGGCAGGAAGCCCATGGCCTGGTACTCGGTGATGCTGGTGGCGCCGTGGCGCTTGCTGAGCTTCGCCCCGTCCTTGCCCAGGATCATGGGCACGTGGGCGAAGGCGGGCAGCTCGTAGCCGAAGGCGGCGAAGAGGGGGATCTGCTTGGGCGTGTTGTTCACGTGGTCGTCGCCCCGGATGACGTGGCT
>JBGASS010000405.1:0-2610 GCA_044229555.1 Holophagaceae bacterium | reverse complement strand
CGCAGCGGGACCTGCCGGATCCCAGCCCCTTCGCCACCCAGCCGCCGGGGACCCGCCTGCCCGACTACTCGGTCCCGGATCCCTCCGAGCTGGAGACCCAGCCTCCGGGCACCAAGCTCAGCGACCTGCACGGCATGGGCGGCGTCGATCCCGGGGACCTCATCACCCTGCCCCCCGGCACCAAGCTCGCGGACCTGCCGGGCCTTTCCGCCATGGCCACCACTCCGGGCCTCGAGCTCGACCTGCTCCTCCTCACTCCCGACGATCTCCTCCACGAAGAGCCGGTGGCCCCTGAGCCTCACCTTGAACCCTCCCTGGAGCCGGAACTGGAATTCGAGGAACTCGATCTGGACAGCCTGCGGGGCCTGCCCCTTGAGCCCGGCCCTGGGGCCGCCCTCCCCGAAGAGACTCCCGCGCCCGCCACCCTCGAAAACGAACCCTTCGACCTCACCCCGCCGTCGGGCTGGTCGCCAGCGGCCCAAGCGGCGCCGACCTGGGAAGAACTCCCGGAGGTTCCGGCCTTGGCGCCTCCCGCCGCGGCCTTCCCCATGGACCTGCCGGAGCTGGCGGCCCCCGCCGGGGGCTTCGAAGTGGTGACCGGAGAAGTGCTGGGGGTGCCCTCGTCCCATCCCGCCCCCCTCGAAGCCGCGCCGGCCCCGGCGCCCTCAGTGGAACTGCCCCCCATCCAGACCCTCGATCTCGACGCGGGCGGTGTACCGAGCCTCGAGGAGTGGCCGGCGCTGGAGACCGAGGAACCCAGCTCCCACCCCATGGCCGCCGCCCTGGCCGCCGGAGGCATCGCGACCGGCGGGTTCGCCGCGGCCCTGCCGTCCTCACCCTCCCCGGAGGCCGTCGCCCTTCCCGCGCCGCCGCCAGTCCTGCCAGCCCCCGCTCCGCGCCTCGGCGACGGGCCGGAAGCCCAGCTGGTGAAGGCCGTCCTCGCCGATCCGGTGCTCATGGACGCCCTGGCGCGGGCGGTGGTCGCCCAGCTCGGAGACCAGGCCCTGCGGGAGATCGCATGGGAAGTGATTCCGGAGCTGGCCGAAAAATTGCATCGTCCCTCCTGAATCCAGATAGATTCCTACCGTAAGCATCGAGGGGCAGCGTGATCACCGGCTACAACACCGACGTCCGGCATGGCAACCGTGTCTTCCATGTGCAGACCGAGGACAAGGGCCTGGCCAACCCCAAGATCGAAACCCTCATCTACGTGGGCGGGGAAATCCTCGACAGCTACCGCTCGTCCTACGAGGAGATGGTCGCGGAGGGCGCGCACGTCGAGGAAACGACCATCCAGGGCCGGATGGACGAGCAGCACAAGGCCATCATCCGGGACATCAAGAACGGGAAATACGACACCACCCCCGGCGAGGTCGCGGAAACCCAGATCTTCAACGAGCGCAGCCTGGACCAGGCCATCCTGGAATACCTCCAGGCCGAGGGCGAGGTGGACACCCTGGAGCTGGTGCTGGACGCGCCCCTGCGGCCCACTTTCGGCACCCTCTTCGCGATCCAGATGCGCGCCCGCCTCTGCCACAGCCAGAATCCGGTGGGGGGCGCGGAAGTATCCGTGCGGCTGGTCTCCAGTCTCAAGAAGGCGACGACCCTGCTGGCTGGCAAGACCGACGGGGAAGGCCTCTTCAAGGGCCAGGTGGAACTTCCGCCCAGCCAGCCGGGGCAGTGCGCCATCGTCGTGAGCTGCGCGTCGGATTTCGGCAACGACGAACTGAAGGCCCTGGTGTCCGCCTGAACGGTGCCGTCCCGGGGCGGGAGGAAAGCGACGCGTGCCCCAGAGGGGCACTTTTTTTATTGAAAAAAGCAGGTGCCAGGTGATTTTGTTCTGATTATGATCTAGACGAGTTCGTCCACACCACGGGGAGGCGCCACGTGTCCACGGAAACCGGTGGCCTGCTGAGCATCGGCGACATCTGTTCCGAAACGGGGCTTTCGCCGGACGTCATCCGGGTCTGGGAACGCCGCTACGGATTCCCAAAGCCCGTGCGGCTCCCCTCCGGCCACCGCCGCTACCGGGTGGAGGACCTGAAGCGGCTGCGGCTGATCGCGGAAGCCGTGGCGGACGGACACCGGCCCAGCCTGGCGGTGCGGTCCGACGAGCCGGCCCTCCGCCGGCTGTTGACCCGGCAGGACGCCGAGCTCCATGCGGCGATCCTGGATCCGCTCTTCGCGGCGGTGGCGGACCTGGACACGGAGGGCATCCGCAGCCGCCTGCAGCAGGCCCAGAAGGGCCGGGGCCTCCGGGACTTCCTCCAGCACATCGTCGCCCCCCTCCTGGACCGGGTGGGCCTGGCCTGGGCCGACGGCACCCTCGACGTGCAGCACGAGCACCTCCTGACGGAGGTCCTGGAGGACTTCCTCCGCCGGATGCGGCTGGACCTGCCCCCCCAACCCCAGCGGGGCAGCGTCCTGCTGGCCACCCTGCCCGGGGAGCGGCACCGCCTGGGCCTCCTGATGGTGGCCCTGCTCTACGCGGCCGCGGGCGTACGGGTCGAACTGCTCGGCATCGACCTGCCCGTCGCCAGCATCGGCCACGCGGCGCGCGTGCTGAAGGTCGACCGGGTGGCGGTGAGCTTATCCATCCAGAGCGCCGGC
>JBGASS010000404.1:0-2612 GCA_044229555.1 Holophagaceae bacterium | reverse complement strand
AACCGTCCGTGAGGGCGAAGCGCACTTCGGCGCCTTCGCTGCGGCCGATCCAGTCCTCCTGCATGGTCTGGGTGCTGTCGGGCCACTTCACGAGGTCGAGGTCCGCCAGCTGGCGATCCGAATAGGCGGTGATCCGCAGCATCCACTGGCGCAGGGGCAGGCGCACGACGGGGTGGCTGCCCCGCTCGCTCTTGCCGACGATGACTTCCTCGTTGGCGAGCACGGTGCCCAGGGCGGGGCACCAGTTCACGGGCTTCTCCTGCTGGTAGGCGAGGCCGCGCTGGTAGAGCAGGAGGAAGATCCACTGGGTCCACTTCACGTAGGCGGGATCGGTGGTGTCGATCTCCCGGGACCAGTCGTAGGAGAGGCCGAGGGATTGGATCTGGCGCTTGAAGGTGGCGATGTTGGTCTGGGTGGTGACCGCGGGATGGGTGCCCGTCTGGATGGCGTACTGCTCCGCGGGCAGGCCGAAGGCGTCCCAGCCCATGGGGTGCAGGACGGCGTGGCCCTTGGCGCGGAGGTAGCGGCAGTAGATGTCCGTGGCGGTGTAGCCCTCGGGATGGCCCACGTGGAGGCCCGCGCCGGAGGGGTACGGAAACATGTCCAGGATGTAGGCCTTGGGCAGGGCCGGATCGTCGGGCGTGCGGAAGGTGTCGTGGGCGGCCCAGTAGGCCTGCCACTTGGGTTCGATCTCGGAGGGGGCGTAGCGGTCGGACATGGGGAGGATTCCGCAGAATCCTTCAGGCTATCAGGGATGGGGCGGCGTTCTCAGGAAGGAACGGGGGCGAGCCTCTTGGGGCCCCCTTCGCTGCAGGCCGAGCCATGAGCACCCCTTCAGGCAACGGGTGGAGGTGTCAGTCGAGTCGTTGATCTCCATCACGAGGAAGCCCGTGGATCCACCGCCAGAACGTAGGATCTACGGCAAGGGGAAAGCGGCAATGGCACACCGACCCAGGCACTCCTTTGACGGGGCCATCGGCATGCACCGGAACACTGAGGGCGACCCACCGCCAGTTCGATGCCTTGCCCGACGAAATCGGAACCTGGATGGGACCCCTATGCGCGGGCTGTTCCTTCGCTTGCGCGGCTGAGATGACTTTCGAATCTGGACGGCGCATCAAGCTCTTCCCAGTGCTGGCTTTCATCACCTTCGGGGTCGAAGTCGCCTGGTTCCTCCTTTGGAAGCACACCTCAAACCCCCAAGGATTCACCACGGGAGCGCTCTGGGGGTGCTTCGGGAGTGCGGTCCTGATTCTCGTGGTCTTTTTTTTCGAGGTGCTGTCCAGGGTCGCTGGATGCATCACCGTCCTTACATTGACGGCATGGTCCTGGCCTCAGCGGCTGCTGTTCGGGCTGGCAGCCCTCCTTGCGGGTCCCTACTTCCTTGTCGGGTTCTGGATCTTTTCCCTTAACTCGGACTTGTCGCCCTAGCGACTCACCAGCCGATGTGATCAGTTCGAATCCTCAGCGCCGAGGCGATCAGCCGCCCGCCGGATGGATCCGCTTGAGGGCTCTCTCATGATCAGTCCCCTGGTGTTAAGGGCACCCATTCTCTCGGCTCCAACAGCCTTCACCCAGGAACCAGGCGCCTCCGGATTCAGCAGCTTTCAGGAGCGCCTCCACCGCTACAACTGGAAGTTCCACTGGGATGCTAAAGAGAAATGCTTCCGTCCTGCTTGACCTCTCCCTCAACCCTGGACTCCCACCATCCACGGCCCTGAAGTATGGTAGACGTCACCCCGTTTACCCCATGCTCTGCTGCGCTGATCCGGTCCTAAACCATCGAAACGCGCACCCTGAACCCAGCCGGTCCCGACCCTGGGCGCCCCCCGCCGGAGATGCAGCGATGACCCAGAAACCGACCCCGCCGGGTGCCCCGAAGGACGGTGATCGCTGCGCCGTGGTCGCGGGTACCCACCAAGGCAAGACCGGCACCGTCCGGGACCTCCACATCAGCAAGACGGGCGCCGTGACGATCACCGTCGAACAGGACAGCGGCATGTGTTTCAAGACCCTCGCCAAGAATGTGGTTGTCCAGGCAGGCTGACGACGCCTTCCGCCGCCACCTCGCCATGACCAGCCCCCTCCCCCACCTCCGCACTGCCGAGGCCGCCGACATCCCGGCGATGGAGGCCCTCATCGCCCGTTCGGGGGTGGCGCTCAGCGTGGGCTTCTACTCGCCTGAGCAGGCCGAGGCCCTCACGCGGCATGTGTTCGGGGTCGATACGCAGCTGGTGGCCGACCGCACCTACTTCGTGATCGAGGACCAGGCGGGAATCGTGGCCTGTGGCGGCTGGAGCAAGCGCCGCACCCTCTACGGCGCCGACCGGACGAAGACCGGCCCGGATCCCCTGCTCGACCCGGCCCGGGAGCCTGCGCGCATCCGGGCCTTCTTCGTGGACCCCGGCATGGCGCGGCAGGGGCTGGGCAGCCGGCTCATGGAGCACTGCATGGGGGAAGCGGAACGGTCCGGCTTCCGGTCCCTCGAACTCGCGGCCACCCTGCCCGGTGTGCCCCTCTACCTGGCCCACGGGTTCACGGTGCTGGAGCGCTTCGACCTCTCGCTCCCCGGGAACCTGCGCGCGCCCCTCGCACGCATGGGGAGGAGCATT
>JBGASS010000403.1:0-2617 GCA_044229555.1 Holophagaceae bacterium | reverse complement strand
GCAGATGCCCGCGGCCTCCTGGCCCCGGTGCTGGAGGGCGTAGAGCCCCAGGTAGGTCTGGCGGGAGGCTTCGAACAGCTCCGACACGCCGAAGACCCCGCATTCGTCCTTGAAGGGCATGGCGCCTCCGAATCGTCCAGTTTAACGGTTCCCCGGGGTCCCGGCCATTCGCGGTCCGCCGCGGCAGGATCCACCGCCGCGCGCTTTGCTCGCGGAGACCCGGTGCCTTCAGATCTCGTCAAGCCCGGCCATGAAGGCGTCCCGCTCCTCTCCGGGGGGTTCGACGCTGAGGGCGAGGTCCGCGGCCCGCAGGGCATCCGCGGTGCCCAGGGCCAGCAGGGCCCGGAAGGCGAGGATGCGGATGGGGGCGGGTTCCCGGCTCTCGCCGAAGAAGCCCTTCCTGCGGACCAGCAGGGCCTCCAGGGCCGGGATCGCCGTCGGCGAGCCCAGTTTCCCCAGGATCTCCACGGCCTTCTCCCGCACCCGCTCCTGGGCCGGCTTGAGGCGGCTCCGGGGCCGGCAGAGTTCGGCCAGCGCGGGCACCGCATTCTTGGCCTTCATGTCCGCCAGGGCGAAGAGGACTTCCATCTGGGTGGCCGGATCCCGGTGGGCGACCAGGGGAATGAGGGCCGCTTCGGCCTGCCGGCCGCCCAGGCGCCCCACCGCCAGGACGGCGGCGCGCACCACCCGCGGGTCCGCGTGCTTCAGGGTGGCCAGCAGCGCCGGCAGGCTTTCGGGGCTCGCGATCTCCCCGAGGATGACGAGGGCGTTGCGGACCACGAACCATTCGGACGACCGGAGGGATTCCAGCAAGGGCGCCTCGGCGGTCTGGCCGCAGTCCTTCAGCGCCTCCAGGAGCCGGCCGCGGCGGCCCCGGTCCTTCTCCTCCCAGAGGCGCTCCACCAGGTGGTTGGAGGCCCGGGAGCCGAGCATGCGCAGGTAGGGGTGGACCCGGACGGCGGCGGCTTCCCGGTCCAGCTGGAAGAGCTGCAGCAGCACCTGCTCGAGGCGCTCGGGGCTGCCCAGCCGGCCCAGCAGGTCCTGGGTGGCCTGCTCCTTCCACGGCGCGGGAAGGCTCAGCTCGGTCACGATGTCCTGCAGCTCGGCGAACAGGGCCTCCGCCCGCTCCGGGCTCCCCTCCTGCACCCAGAACCACAGGAGGTGCTCCACCCCCAGCGAGAACCAGCGGTGCACCTCCGGATCCTTCTCCCGGCCGTAGGCACGGGCCAGGATCTCCATCAGCTCCTTCATCACGGCGGCCGGCATCCCGGGGATGTCGGCCCAGTCCGCGATGGCCTCGAAGGCCTTCGCGACCGCGGCCCGCCGGGCCACCGCGGGAGAGGCGAGGCCCATGGCGAAGCGGTTGAGGAGGCGGAGGAAGTCCTTCTGGCGGCCGGCCTCCAACAGCTCCCGCAGGAAGGCCAGCACCTTCGCCACGGGCATCTCGAAGAGGAGCTGGCCCTCCATCAGCTTGGCCAGCTTCTGCTCAAGGGAAAGGCCGTCCCACGTGAGCACCTCCACCAGCTCCGCGAGCTGGGTGTCGGACATGCCCTTATTGCGCAGGGCGTCCACCAGGTGCGCCGTCCACTGGGAGGGGTTGGGGCTGAGGCGCTTGAGCGCCACGGCGGCCTCCCCCAGGTCCTCGTCGCTGAGGGCTCCGCGCTGGTAGAGGTCCACCAGGCTGTCGACGCCCTGGTGGGCCGCCAGGCGGCCGAAGAGCTGCCGGAGCTGGCCCGAGCCGACGCTGCCAACGCTGCGGAACAGCCCCATGCGCTGCTCCGTGTCGAGGGAGGAGAAGGCCTGGCTGACCGCGCCCTGGGTGACGGGCTGGGCTCCCTGGCGGTCGAGGCCGGCCTGCTGGAGGAAGTTCCCGAATCCGCTCAGGTCGGCGGTCGCGCCGAGGCCAGGACCCAGGGAGAGGAAGTAGTCCCGGAGCCGGGCGGCCAGTTCGGCCGTGCCCGCCCGGCCCTCCCCTGTACCGGAGCCCCCGGCCGGCGCAAGAGGCCCGCCGGGCTTGCCCAGGCCGGCCGGAGCGGGGGCGGGCGGCCTTGGCTCGACGGGATCCAGCGCGGGAGGGAGCGGCTCGGGCCAACTCGGGGCGAAGTCGGCGGCGCGGGTGTGCGGCCGGCCCCCCGTCACCTGGGTCAGGGTTTCCAGCAGGGTGGCCACCACCTCGCCCGCTTCCGTGACTTCCTCGAGCCGCGTGGCGAGGATGCGGAGGTGGGTCACCTGGCGGTCCTGGAGGATTTTCGGAGCGCCGCCGGCCTCCCGCACCTGGAAGGGCTTGAGGCTCAACAGCGCCAGGAGGGACTGCAACTCCTCGGCCGTCGCTCCGGGGTAGAGCAGGATCGCGTGCACCTGCCGATCCTCGAGGAGGGTCGCGAGGGCCTTGACCTGGAGGTTCTGCACGTCCTCCTGCACCTTGTCGACGAAGATCCGCCCGTGGCGCGTGGCGATCTGGACCTGGGCGCGGCCGCCGAGGAAGGCGGCGTAGCCCTCGTCCAGCAAGTCCAGCGACTGGGCCCAGTGGGGATGGCTCGGGCCGTACAGCTGGTAGGTCCGGAGGGCCTTCATGAGGGATTGGATGAAATCGGGGAAGGACGGCATGGCGGGTCCC
>JBGASS010000402.1:0-2625 GCA_044229555.1 Holophagaceae bacterium | reverse complement strand
GGCATCGGCCTCGCCCTGGCGCGGCGGGCGGCCCGGGAGGGCATGCACCTGGTGCTGGCGGACATCGACGGGGCGGACCTGGCCCGCGCGGCCGAGGCATTGGCGGCCGGGGGCGCGGAGGTGCTGGCCAGGGTCGTGGACGTGGCGAAGGCCGGCGAAGTCGCGGCCCTGGCGGACGCGGCCTTCGCCCGCTTCGGCGCCGTGCGCCTGCTGTGCAACAACGCCGGGGTGGCCCTCTGCAAGCCCGCCTGGGAGATCGCGGCCGAGGACTGGGCCTGGGTGCTGGGGGTGAACCTCCATGGCGTCATCCACGGCCTCCAGGCCTTCGTGCCCCGCATGCTGGCGGGGGGCGCCCCGGGCCGCATCGTGAACACGGCGTCGGCCGCGGGGCTCCTGAGCCCGCCGGGCTTCGCCGCCTACAGTGTGAGCAAGCACGCGGTGGTGGCGCTCTCGGAAGTGCTGCACCACGACCTGGCCCTGCGGGGCTCTCGGCTCAAGGTCTCCGTGCTGTGCCCGGCCTGGGTCAACACGCGGATCGCCCAGTCGGACCGGCACCGGGAGGCCGCGGAACGCGGCGATCCGGCAACCCTGGACGCCGTCTCCGTCCACGTCGCCCAGGCGGTCCTGCAGGCCACCGCGGCGGGGCTGGATCCCGCCGACGTGGCCGACGCGGTCTTCCGGGCCGACGCCGAGGACCGCTTCTACATCCTCACCCACGCCGCCACGAAGGCGGGGGTGAGGGTGCGCCTGGAGGACATCCTGCTGGACCGGCCGCCGACGCTGCTGGACCTGAAGGCCTGAGGAGGACCGCATGACCATGCCCTTCACCCACCGTTTCGAAGTCGGCTGGGGCGACCTGGACTTCAACGGCCACATGCGCAACACCGCCTACCTGGACCTGGCGGCCACGGTGCGGATGATGTTCTTCCGCTCCTGCGGCTTCGAGATGCGGGAGTTCGAGCGCCTGCGCTTCGGGCCGGTGGTGTTGAAGGACGAGGTGGAGTACTTCCGCGAGCTGCGCCTGCTCCAGCCCGTGATCGTGGGCATCGAGCTGGCCGGCCTGAACGCCGACGGCTCCCGCTTCAGCATCCGGAACGGCTTCCTGACCGAGGAGGGCAAGCTGGTGGCCAAAGTGACCAGCACCGGCGGCTGGATGGATCTCGAGGCCAGGCGCCTCGCCCTGCCGCCGGAGCCGCTGCGGCAAGTCCTGGAAAGCCTCTCCCGCGCCGAGGATTTCGCCGAGATCGTGCCGGCGGCCAAGGATCCCGCAGGCAGCTGACCTTCGAAGCGGCGCCGCGCACCCACGCGGCCCCCCCGGTGGACCGCGAGGGCGGGCGAGGCTGGATCCTCAGTCCCGCAAAGGCGGCAGCGCCTCGCCCTTGGGGATGAACTTCAGGGCCACCCCGTTGTTGCAGTACCTCAAGCCCGTCGGCGCGGGGCCGTCGTCGAAGACGTGCCCCTGGTGCCCGCCGCAGCGGGCGCAGTGGTACTCGGTGCGGGGATAGCCGATCTTGTAGTCGGTCTTGGTGGCCAGGCGGCCGGGGATGGGATCGTTGAAGGAGGGCCAGCCGGTGCCGCTCTCGAACTTGCTGCGGTTCACGAAGAGGGGCAGGTAGCAGGCGGCGCAGATGAAAGTGCCCTCCCGCTTCTCGTGGAGCAGCGCGCAGGTGCCCGCGCGCTCGGTGGCCTCCTCGAAGAGGACGGCGTAGGCCTCGGGGGAGATCAGGCTCTTCCAGGCCTCACGAGGTTTGGTGAGGGGCTTGAAGGCGACGTTCTGGGGATCGGACATCTTCTTTCCTTGGACGGGGGAGGCGAAGAGGGCGACGGCGATGAGAGGGAGAGCCGTGATGACCAGGAGCGCTTTCGTATTCATGGTGGTTCCTCTTGGGACGGAGGCAAGCGGAACAGACTTGCCCGTGTACCTTGGATGCAGGCAAGGCCGTCGGTGTTCCTCGGAGGCAGCGCAGGTCCATGGGAAAGAGGCTCCTGAAAGTTGCGGGCATGGTCGCAGCGCTGTACCTGCTGCTCTGCGGGGTCGTGTTTGTGAAGCAGCGCAGCCTGTTGTATTTCCCGCGGCAAAAGGAGGAGCAGGAGTATCTCGAGCACGGAACGCGCATGGGGCTGGTGCCGTGGCGGGATGGCCAGGGCCGCTTCATTGGCTGGCGGGCGCCCCACCCGCGGGGTCCGGCGGAAGGCCGGGCGGTGGTCTTCTGCGGGAATGCTGGCAATGCGCTGGGCCGCAAGCGCTACGTGTTGGGCCTTCAGGACCCCAGCCAACCCAGGCGCTGGGAGGTCTTCATCCTGGAGTATCCGGGGTACGGGTGCCGACCCGGCGAGCCCACGGAGGAATCGCTGGTGGGGGCGGGATTGACAGCCCTTGCGAGGCTGGAAGGCGAACCCCGCATTCCTACCCTGCTTGTCGGCGAATCCCTGGGCAGCGGGGTGGCGGCCCTGGTGGCTGCCAAGGTGCCGGGCAAGGTGGATGGTCTCTTCCTGCTGACGCCCTTGAACCGCATGCGGGACGTGGCCTCGGCGAACTATCCCGCGCTGCCCTCGATCCTCGTCCTGGACCGCCTGGAGGCCGCTGAAGCCTTGAAATCGTGGCATGGACGGCTGGCGGTCATG
>JBGASS010000401.1:0-2627 GCA_044229555.1 Holophagaceae bacterium | reverse complement strand
CCGACCATGTCCTTCAGCCGCTCCTTGTCCACGGCGTTCACATTGAAGGGCGGGTTGGCCAGCACGAAGTCGAACTGCCCCGTGGCAGCGTGGGGGTCGTCGTAGTAGCTGTTCACATTGCCGCCGTGGCGGACGTCGCCCTCCAGGCCGTGGACGGCCAGGTTGAGGCGGCACAGGCGGCCGGTCTCGTCGGTCTTCTCGACGCCGCAGATGGCGAGCTCGGCGGCGGGGTTCTTCTGGTGCTCGGCCACGAAGCGGGCGCTCTGCACGAACATGCCGCCGGAGCCGCAGGCGGGGTCGAGGATGCGGCCATGGAAGGGCTCGATGACCTCGGTAAGCAGGCGGACGATGCTGCTGGGGGTGTAGAACTCGCCGCCGCCCTGGCCCTCGCTCATGGCGAACTCGCCCAGGAAGTATTCGTAGATGCGCCCGAAGGCGTCGTAATCGAGGGTGACGGGGATCTCCGACATCTTCTTCAGCAGCTGCTTGAGCAGGCCGCTGGTGAAGAGGTGGTAAGTCTTGGGCAGCACCCCGTTGAGCTGAGGGTTTCGGCCCTCGATGTCGCGCATGGCCGAATTGACCTTGGCCCCGATGTCGGCGCTTTCGGGCAGGTTCAGCAGGTGGTCGAACCGGGCCTCCGGGCTGAGGAACAGCACCCCGGCGGCGTGGTAGGCCGTGGGGTCGTCCGCCCGGTTGCCCCGGCGAGAGGAGGCACCCTCCTGCTCCAGCTGGGCACGAAGGGCCGCGAACCGGGCCTCGGCGAAGCGCAGGAAGATGAGGCCGAGGATGGGGCCGGAGTATTCCTGGGCTTTGAGGCCCGAGTTGGCGCGGAACTGGTCCGCCGCATCCCACAACCGCTTCTCCAGCGAGGTGGTGGCGACGTCCTTATTGGAGGGGGCGATCCATTGCATGGGCGTTGGCAGTCCAGTTGGCACCCAGGATGGGGTGGCTAATGACAGGAGGCTGAAATATAACCTAACAGGGGCGATTATGATTCATCACCCAAGAAACCGGTTAACTCCCCTAGGCTGGGTGGACAAATTTTGTCCAATAGTCACTCCTATGATGGCCTTTGGGCTTGATGCCCCTGCCACAAACCGCATACTAACCACGACATGTAGAGCGGCTCCGATTTGGAGTCCGGCAACCGAGCAAGATGCCACGGTGCCCTGGATCGCGAGATCCCATGCGCAGGGAACAACCTGAACAACGGAGACTTCGATGCCCACACCCTCCCATCGCCCTTCCCCACGCCCCGGCGCCGGGAGCGGCCTACTTGACTGGGATGGTCGAGACCCCTGGCTGGTCCAGGATTTCCGTGCGAAGGCACGCCCGGGAAGGGAGCAAAAATTTGCGGGTACAGCCCGAACGGTTGAAGCGCGATGAATCCTGCGCAACGTCTCCGCCCTCATCGCCCCCTGCTCCTTCTTCAGATTTGACTTCCCATACTCATTCGGAACTCCCCATGCCCTTGAACCGAAGATCCCTTCTCCTTTCCCTGGCCGCCATGGGTGCCACACTGGTGCGGCCCCTGTCCTGGATCCAGCTGGCATCCGAAGCTGAGCTCACCGAGGCATGCGAGGCTCAGGCCGCCACTCCATTCATGTTCGAGGTGGATAACTTCGGGACGCTGTATGTCGCTGGGTTCGAGGAACCACGCACCCGCGCGGACTGTTTAGGCATCCATCCGGGGGAGGTTCGATCCATCAATGAGGTGATGGACCTAATCGACCGACGGGGAGGGGCTTTGGAAGCCGTCGCCAAAACCTACCTGAGTGGGAGGACGCCTGACAAACGCGATCCCTGGGATGTTGATCTGCACGAGGTCACCGACTGGCTGGAGGCGGATCCAGACCATATCGCAAGCGCTCTCGAGGCAATCGATGCGTGGCTCCAGGACAGCAATCTCGGGGAGAATGACTACGAAACCGCCGAACTCCAAGGCAATACCTCTCAGAGTGCAGCACTCCTATTTTGGCGGGATGAAATCGAGATTGGGGACCTCCTCGGGATTGACATCGTGGAAGGGGATTGCCCCGGTAGCTCCTACTACGCCGCCAATCTCCGCGTGCCCCTGGAGGATGCAAACGCCCTGGCCAAGGCCCACGGCCTACCCATCCTCTTCACCCGAGAGTCCTAAGCCTGGAAGGAGTGGTGCAAGCCACGCGATGAAAATCCCCTGCCCTCAGCAAGACACTCCCCTGCCCCACATGCAAAGTGCCCGGCAACCCGGGTAGGCAACCGAGCAAGACGCCATGGAGCCCCAGATCGAGAGATCCCATGCACAGGTATCCTCCTGATTCGACCGCTCAATCCAAAAAGTGAAACCAACCGTGGAGAAATTCAGCATGCATCGCGAATACCTCTTTACCTCGGAATCCGTGTCCGAAGGCCACCCCGACAAGGTGGCCGACCAGATCTCCGATGCGGTCCTCGACTGGATCCTCGCCCGGGACCCGAACGCCAAGGTGGCCTGCGAGACGCTCATCGCCAAGGATGTCCTCACGGTGGCCGGCGAGTTCCGGGCCGCGATCCCGGAGCTGCTCCCCTCTCTGGAAGCAGAGATTCCCCGCATCGCCCGCAACGTCCTCCGGGCCATCGGCTATAGCGGTGAAACCGGCTTTGAT
>JBGASS010000400.1:0-2631 GCA_044229555.1 Holophagaceae bacterium | reverse complement strand
GTGGTGCTCGGCGAGGCCGAAGGCGTCTGGGCCGAGGTCCTGGACGACCTGCGCCACGGCAAGCTCAAGAAGCGCTACCGCGCCGACGCCCCGCCTTCCATGGCCGAAGTGCGATACGACCGCCGCCTCTTCCAGGGCAAGTCCTACCTGCCCGTGCGCCTGGTGGAAATGGGCCGGGGGTGCCGCTTCCCCTGCGAGTTCTGCGCGATCCAGACCTTCTTCGACCGCACCCACCGGGCGCGGCCCCTGGACCGGATCCTCGAGGAGCTCCGAGCGCTGAAGCCGAAGGCCTAGCTCTTCTTTTTCGTGGATGACAACTTCGCCTCCGACATCGAAGGCACGAAGAATTTCCTGCGGGCCCTGGCGCCCCTGGGCATCCGCTGGGTGACCCAGATGAGCATCCAGGCGGCCCGGGACGAGGAGTTCCTCCAGCTGCTGGAGGCGAGCGGCTGCAAGGGCGCCCTCATCGGCTTCGAGAGCCTGGTGGAGGCCAACCTAAGGGACATGAACAAGGGCTTCAACGCCCAGGCGGGCGGCTTCGGGCCCGCCCTGGCCAACCTACGCCGCCACGGCCTGCGAGTCTACGGCACCTTCGTCTTCGGCTACGACCACGACACGGAGGCCTCCTTCCGGGACGCCGTGGCCTTCGCTCAGGACCACCGCTTCTACATCGCCGCCTTCAACCACCTCACGCCCTTTCCCGGCACGCCCCTCTACCGGCGCCTCGAAGCCGAAGGCCGCCTGCGCTTCAAGGCCTGGTGGCTGGACGAGGGCTACCGCTACAACGACGTGCCCTTCACGCCCCGGGGCCTCCCGGCCGAGGACATCACGCGGCTCTGCGTCGAATCCCGCCGCGCCTTCTACGCCTGGCCCAGCATCCTGAAGCGGGGCTTCGACGCGGTGAACCGGGCGGACGGCTTCATGTTCCGGAACTTCTTCCCCATCAACGCCCTCCACCGCGGGGACGTGAGCGCGCGCAATGGCTACCCCCTCGGCGACGAGACCTGGCAGGGGGAACTCCTGGAGGCGGTCCGGTGACAGTAGCCCGCTTCCGGCTGGCCACCGACGCGGACGATGCCGACCTGCGGACCCTCCTGCGAGAGAACCCCATGGAGGGCTGGGTGCGCCTGGCCTTGGAACGCGAACCCAGCTTCTTCCTTGGCGAGGGCCTCCTCGGCGACGCGACGGTCCAGGTGGCGCGGGAGGAGAGCGGCGAGGGCCGGCTCATCGGTGCCTGCACTTGCACCTGGATGCCCGTGCATGTGGATGGCGAAGTACGCTCCACCCCCTACCTGAGCGGACTGCGCCTCGCACCGGCCTTCCGGAACCAGGCTCCGCTCCTGCGCCAGGGGTTTCGCGCGATGGAGGCGTTCGCGGCCTTCGGATCCGCTCCCCTTGCCTTCACCAGCCTGGCCTCCGACAACCGGCGGGCCCGTCGCCTCCTTGAAGCGGGCTTGCCGGGCTTCCCTGTTTACAAGCCCCTGGGGGAACTCGAGACCTGGGTTCTGCCGACGGGCGGACGGGCCACGGGTCGTCTGGAACGGGCCCGGCCCGCCGATCTCCCCGACATCGTCCAGCTCATCAATGAATCCGGTCGCACCTCCCAGTTCTCGCCCCACCTTTCGGAGGCCTGGCTTGCGGGCGGACCCCGCGGCCTTCGGGTGGAGGATTTCCTGGTGCGGCGGGTGGAGGGCGCCCTGCAGACCTGTCTGGCCTTGTGGGACCAGCGGGCCTTCAAGCAGGTGCGCGTCCACGGCTATCGTGCCCCGCTGAACATCCTGAGGTTGCCTTGGAACCTGGCGGCCTTCCTGAGACGGGGTGTGCGCCTGCCGGCGCCCGGTGACACGCTGGAGGCCTGCTTCCTGGCCTTCGCGTCCTTCAGGAAGGGCGATCCGGATGAGGCGGCCGCAGACATCTCCGAGGCCCTGGCGTGTGCTGCGAAACGCGGGGTCGGCGCGGCCCTGCTTGGCCTTCCTGTTGGCCATCCGCTGGGTACGAGGCTTCGCAAGGGCAGGGCCCCGTTGATCTATAGCACCTGCGTCGAGGCGGTAGCATGGCCCGAAGCCGCGCGGGCCGAGTTGAAGCCCCGGCCGATCCATCCGGAGATCGCATTGTTATGACTCTGACTTTCCTCTTGGGCTGTTGCTGACATGGGCCGCCACTTCCTCGCGCCGCCCCGGGATGAGGTCGCCCTGCGGCAGGCCGTGCTTGCGGAGGGCGAGCTAGGCTCTCTGGAGGACCTGAAGGGGATCCAGGCCCGGCTGGGTGTGGACGGTGCGGCCATGGCCCTCCGCCTCCACATCGAGCGTTGCCATGCCGGTTTCATCGCCGCGGTGGCGCGGGAAGAAGCCGCCCCCTGGCCGGGACCCTCGGGTGTGAAGGTGCTGGTGGTGCCGGGCCTCTACTACGCGGAGCGGCCTGAGCTGGGCGGCGATGGCGAGCTGGTCCTGCAGGTGGCGGCGGCCTGCGGCTTCGAGGCCCGGCGGGTGGCGACGAAGAGTCTCGGGACGGTCCGGGAGAACACCCGGATCCTGCAGGAGGCGCTGGCCACCTGCGGGGACGCGCCTGTGCTCGTCGTCAGCCAGAGCATCGGCGCCCTCCAGGTGCGTCAGGTCCTGGCGGAGCTCGGTC
>JBGASS010000399.1:0-2647 GCA_044229555.1 Holophagaceae bacterium | reverse complement strand
CGGCGTGCGGCGGGGCCGCGGTGGAGAGGGACTCGGGACTGAGCATGGGATCTCCGGGGATCAGGCCTGGCGTGCCTGGAGGGCCTTCAGGGTGGGGCCGTGGACGACCTCGCCGTCGCGGGTGACCACGCAGCCCTTGAGGATGTCGTCCTCCCAGTCCAGGACGAACCGCTTCTCGTCCTTGTTCCAGAAGGCCGTCAGGAAGTTCAGCAGATTGCGGGAGAACATCATGCTGGCGTGGTGGGGCAGGGTGGACGGCAGGTTGGTGGGCGCGACGATCTTCACGCCGCCGGCGATGGCGGTCCCGCCGATGGTGGAGAGGGTGCAGTTGCCGCCCCCGTCGGCACCGAGGTCCACGATCACGGAGCCCGGCCGCATGGAGGAGACGATGGCTTCGTCCAGGAGCTTGGGCGCGAAGACGCCGCCGATGAGGGCGGTGGTGATCACCACGTCCACCGTCGCGCAGTGGTCCGCCAGCATCCTGGCCTGCCGCGCCTTGTCCTCCGCGGAGAGCTCGGCGGCGTAGCCGCCCCCGGCCTGGGCGCTCGGCGCCACCTCGATGCCGATGTACTTGCCGCCCACGGACTCGATCTGCTCCTTGACTTCCGGCCGCACGTCGGTGGCGGAGACGCTGGCGCCGAGGCGCCGGGCGGTGGCGATGGCCTGGAGGCCCGCGACTCCCGCGCCGATCACGAAGACTTTCGCCTGGAGCGTGTTGCCCGCGGCGGTCATGAACATGGGGAAGTACTTGGGGAGTTCCATCGCGCCGAGGAGCACGCCCTTGTAGCCCGTGATGTTGGCCTGGCTGGAGAGGGTGTCCATGGCCTGGGCGCGGGTGGTCCGGGGGATGCAGTCCGTCGAGAAGGCCGTGATTTTCCGCGCCGCCAGCTTCTGCACCGCGTCCAGGTTGCGGGTCGGGAAGATCGAAGCCAGCAGCAGGGTCCCCGGCCTCATCAGCTCCGCCTCGTGGCTGCCGTCGGCGCGGGGGCCGGGGGCATTGACCTTGAGCAGGCAGTCCGCCCCGGCGGCCTCGCCGCAGAGCGCCGCGAAGTCCGGCAGCACCTGCGCACCGGCCTCCCGGTAGGCCTCGTCCGGAAAGAAGGCGCGCTCGCCGGCCCCCGCCTCGACGGCCACCTCGAACCCCGCCTGGACAAGCTTCCTGCACGAGGCTGGATCGAGGGCGACCCGGTTCTCGTGCTCCCGGATCTCCGTGGGAACGGCAATTTTCATCGATTCCTCGTCAAGTCCGGACGGACGCATTCGGTCGGTTGGGATCAGGTGAATATAACCGTCCCGCGTAGTTCCCCGGACGGCGCGCCGGGCGCCCACGACAAACGGCCGGGATCCCCGGCCGTGGTCGATTCCTTGGTGGCTGGAGGCGGACTCGAACCGCCGACCTAGGGATTATGAGACCCTCGCTCTAACCACCTGAGCTACCCAGCCGGAACCGCCAGTCTAGCGCGGGGCTGGAGGGCCGTCCACACTGGGTTTGCCGTGGGTCGGGGGAGGTGCGGCGCCTACTTCTTCTTGGGCGCTTTAGCCGCGGCCTTGCCGGGCTTGGGGGCCGGCTTGGCGACGGCGGCCTTCACTTCCTTGGCGGAGAGGATCAGGACGGGGGTGCGGGGCACGTCCGACATGCCATTGGGGCCGCGGCCCGTGGGCACGTCCTTGATCAGGTCCACGGTCTCCATGCCTTCCACCACCCGCCCGAAGGCGCAGTAGCCCCAGCCCTGGACGTCCTTGCTGCGGAAGTTGAGGCCCTGGTTGTCCACGGTGTTGATGAAGAACTGGGCCGACGCGCTGTGGGGGTCGCCGGTGCGGGCCATGGCCACGGTGCCGCGGCTGTTGCCCAGCCCCTTGGCCAGGGCGAGATCGGCTTCGTTCTCGACATGGTCCCTGGCGGGCTTCTCGGCCAGGTCCTTCAGGTGCCCGCCGCCCTGGATCATGAAGGTCGGGATCACGCGGTGGAAGGTGGTCCCGGAGTAGTGTCCGGCGCGGACGTACTTCAGGAAGTTCGCCACGGTCTTGGGGGCGGCCTCCGGCTCCAGTTCCAGGGTGAAGGACCCCAGGCTGGTGGTGAACCTCACCTTGGGCTTGGCCGCCGGAGGCTCCCCGGCGAGCAGGGGCAGGGCGAGGCAGAGGGAGAACAGGGCTTTGAGCATGAGGGGCTTCCTTGTGCAGTGCTCCCATGATGCCATGGGCGGCTTGGATGGCGCAGAGCCAATCCTGGCGGGCCTTCGCGGGTCTCAGCTACACTGGCCACGGCCCTATAGCTCAGCGGTCAGAGCTGGCGGCTCATAACCGCTTGGTCCTCGGTTCGAATCCGAGTGGGGCCACCACAGACCCGAGCCGATCGAAGCCGGGAGCAGCCCGATGGCAAGTGGACCGGCAAGGTGGCACTCGGATCCGGACCGAGGATCGGGATGGCGCGCAGGCAGGAAAAGAGAGGACGCGCGGGAGCGCGGCTGAGCGGTCCCCGAAGGGGATTTCCGTGCGCAGCCAGCCCGCGGCGGGACGGCGGTTCGAATCCGAGTGGGGCCACCGACCGTCCCAGACAGACCCCGGCGTGAAGTGGGCCGATCCGATGGAAGCCCCCTCTGGGTTCTGGACTTCACCCGCGGGTCCCGGGCGTCCTGCCCGCGACGGC
>JBGASS010000398.1:0-2660 GCA_044229555.1 Holophagaceae bacterium | reverse complement strand
GGCATAGGGGTTGCGCAGGTCGAAGCCGAGCACGCCGAGGATGGCGCGGGCGACGTACCAGGTGGCCTGGGGGTTCCAGCCGTGGGCGATCTTGATGACGACGCCGAGGCCCTCCGGATAGTCCTCGTGCACGATGGCCATGCCCAGCAGCCCGTCGGCGCCCTCCTTGGCGATGACGGCGCCGCCGCAGGCCTTGAGGATGGTGCTGTCCAGGCGGTTGAAGCCGCCCACCAGGTCCGGATGCCGCACCATGGCGTTCCAGATCCAATCCTCGTCCCGGGTGCGGGCCAGGCCCGAATAGAGCTTCGCCAGCTCCGTCACCGTGTTGCTCACCGTGGGCAGGCCGCAGCCGTCCTTGGCGGTGCGCAGGGGCTGCCAGTCCTTGCCGAGGAAGCGCCGCAGCACGTCCAGGTACTCCTGGAAGAACGGATGCTGGGGCAGCATGTAGCCCGCCCGCTCCCAGCCCTTGGCATGGCAGCCCCGCAGGATGGCCGCGTGCTCGCCGGAGCAGCAGTGGTACCAGCGGCGGGGCCGGCGCACCTGGCGGCCGAACTGCACGAGGGGCACGTCCAGGGGCGTGAGCATCAGCCCGTGCTCGGCTTCGGGCAGCAGGCTCATGGCCGCCGCCACGTGCTCCGTGTCGCCGTTGTGGCTGGCCACGGAAATGGCCTGCTGCGTCGAGTCCAGGTCCCTCAGCGCCTCCGTGAAGACCTTGATCATCAGGGGCTTCATCATGGAGCGCCCGTAGCACAGCACGTTGCCGCCGAAGCTGTGGACGACCTTGTCGCCGCTGACCCAGGACACGGCGCCGTGGATGGTGGTCTCGCTCACGTCGAAGCGGCGGTAGTCCACCAGGGGCTGCCAGTCCACGTCCCGGCCCGTGGGGATGCCGGGGATGGATTCGCCGAGGGGGGAGCTGGGGTAGAGGTGGGTCACGGATCGCGTCCCTCAGCAGGCCAGGCCGGCGGAACGCAGGACGGGCACCACCCGGGCCATGAAGGCCTCCTGGTTGGCGATCACCCGGGCGCAGTCGTGGTTGAAGAAGTCGAACCAGAGCATGAGGCGGTCCTCGGGGTGGAAGCGTTCCAGGATCTGCGCGGCGATGTCGTCGGGGTTCCCGATGAGGGCGTTGTCCGCGGCGTTGGCCACCTTGCTGGGATCGATGGTGCCGTCCAGGGCGGCCCAGTAGGCACCGAGGGCGGCTTCGGCCTCCTCCTTGGCGTGGACGCGCTGGCGCTCGGGGCTGAGGTGGGGCTGGGCGTTGAGGAAGACGAAGACGGTGCGCGGCATGTACTCACGCTTCCAGGGCCCGCCCTTGGGGTGGTAGGCGGCGGCCATGCGGCGGTGGGTCTCCTCGATGATCTCGGGCCGGGTGATGGAGAGGTTGAAGACCTGCACCGGCATGAAGCGGTTGAAGTACTCCTGGAGCGGCGCGTCATGGGTGCCCGCGATGGGCACCACCAGCTCCCGGTGCCAGTGCGCGGGAATGATCCGGGTGGCTTCGAAGGTCCAGCGGCGGGGCAGGGGGATCCCGGATTCCGGCGCGCCGGCCATCTCGCGCACCTTGTGCCAGTCGGCCTCGCTGCGGAAGTCCGCGGGCTTGAGGGTGTATTCGGGGATGTCGTCGCTGGAGATCGTCTCGCCCCGCAGCAGGCGCAGGAAAATCTCCCCGGCCTCGGCGAAGAGCTTGCCCCGCACCACGGGCCAGGCCGCCAGTTCCCAGGGCGTGCGGGCGTCCACGCCGGTGACCCGGTTCATGAAGTCGAAGCGGCCCGCGCTGAAGCCCAGGTGCAGCTGCCGGCGCTCCTCGTGGTCGAGGCCGTGGAGGGTGGCGAAGGTGGCCACCTTCTCCGCCTGGGCCAGGGGTCCGCCATTGCAGACGATGTTCATCACCGCCGAGCCCACGTGGATGCGCTTCGTCTTCTGGAAGACCCGGGTGGCCAGCTGGCAGATGTCGCCGTTCAGGCCCACCTCGCCGTTCCAGTGGGGGATCACCGGCCGCCGGTGGCGTTTCTGCACCTCGCTGCTGTAGTGGCTTTCCGCCACCCACGCGGTGCCGTAGCCCAGGGCGTCCGCCGCCTCCACCTGGGCGAAGAAGTTCTGGAACATGGTCGCTTCGCCGGGGAGGTAGCCCTCGACGGGGGTCTGGGAAATCGAAAAGAAGATATCGAAGCGCATCGTCCCCTCAGATCGCGTTCATGCGCCCGCCGTCCACGGCGATGCTCTGGCCCCGGACGTAGGCCGCGTCCGGCCCGGCCAGGAAGGCGATGAGGGCGGCGGTCTCCGCCGGATCCGCCACCCGGCCTTCGGGGATGGCGCGCACCATGTCGGCCTTCACGTCCTCGACGGAACGTCCCGTCTTGGCGGCCTGGGTCCGCTCGATGGCTTCCAGCCTTTCCGTGGCGGTGGCGCCGGGCAGCACGTTGTTGATGGTGATGCCCGGGGGCAGCTCCTTGGCCAGGGTCTTGGCCCAGGCGGCCGTGGCGCCCCGGATGGTGTTGCTGACCCCGAGGTTGGGCAGGGGCTCGCGCACCGATGTCGAGATGACGTTGATGATGCGGCCGTAGCCCGCCGCCGCCATGCCCGGCAGGCAGAGCTTCACCAGCAGGTGGGGCGCCATGAGGAGGCGGCCGAAGGCCTTCACGAAGTCGGCCTCCTCC
>JBGASS010000397.1:0-2685 GCA_044229555.1 Holophagaceae bacterium | reverse complement strand
CGTGAACTCCATGACGTAGGGGAGCTTGCTGGACTTGTCGAAGGCCACGTCCAGCTTGCCGCGCTTCCAGAAGCCGAGGGTCTCGGCGATGGACTGCTCGCGCTTCTTGGGGTCGTAGGCCGGGGTGGGGGCGTAGAAGGTCACGGTCTGGAGGACGCGGCCGGCACGGAGCTCCTCCTTGCCGAGGGAGGCGCGGAAGGTGGAGCCGTCCACGTAGACCGCCTTGATGTCGTTCATCAGGGAGCGGAACCAGCCCATGTAGGTGAGGGGGGCGTCGCTGGGGGGCAGGTCCACCTTGGTGGTGTAGGCGTTCTGCTCCTTGCTGTAGATGAAGCCCTTGTTGCCGATGCGGGTGGCGGTGAGGGTGCCGAAGTCGCCGGTGAAGTCCGTCTTGAAGTCGGAGTTGGCGAAGTAGGTGGACTTCACGCGGAGCACGGCGTTGCCGCTCTTGATGCCGCCCCCGCGGACGGCGCCCTGGGTCAGGTCGGTGGCCCTGGAGTTCATGGCGGCGGCGCTGAGGGCGATGGACAGGGTGCCGTTGAGGTCCACGGCGTTGACGTCCTTGAACTGGGGGCCGAACCAGCCGTCGTTCACGGCGGTGAGGACCGTCGTGAAAGTCTCCTTGGCGAAGCGTGCCTCGAGGTTCTCCTTGGGAGCCTCCGGCTTGGCGGGAGCCTGCGCGGCGGCGGGCTTGGCCTTGGGGGCCTCGGCCTTCTTGGGGGCCTGGCCGAAGAGCGCCAAGGCGGCCGTGAAGGGTGCGACGTGCTTCAGGGTCATGCTTTCTCCTATCGAGGATTGGGATGCGCGGCGTCGGGCTTGGGTTCCCGCTGGGCCTTCTCGCGGCTCGCCGAATGGCAGGTCGCGCAGAGGGCCTTGCTGGGGTCCGTGGGCACGATGGTCAGGTATTCCTGGATGCCGCACGAGGAGCAGGTGATCTGGGTGAGCACCTGGGTTCCCCGGCGGGGCGGGGCGGGGCGCTTGGCCTGGGCCTTCTGGTAGCACCGGGGGCAGAGGTGGAACTTCTGCTCCGGGGTGAGCTTGAAGGGCCGGTTGCACTGGCTGCAGGTCTTCTCCCGCAGGGCCTGGGGCGGCGGGGCCACCGGGCGCTTGACGACTTTCACCCCGGCTCCAGGCGCCTTGACGCCCGTCCCGGAGGCGGGAGAGCTGGCGGGGGGTGCCACCGTGGCGCCGGACTTGGGGTTGGTCGCGTTCATGGAGGGTTCAAATCGGCTTGAAGCCAAAGGGAAACTCTATCACGGCGCCCCGCGGGTGGCGAGGAACGAAAAGGCTGGCATCCTGGCCCCGTGGACACTGCGAAATCCCTGTTGCCGCGCGTCTTGGAGGGCCACCCCCGGGCCCTGGGGCGCGCCATCTCCTGGCTCGAGAACGGGCAGGAGGAGGCTCGGGAACTGATGGCGGGCCTGTGGCCCCACGTGGGCCGGGCCTGGGTGCTCGGCCTCACCGGGGCCCCCGGCGCCGGCAAGTCGACCCTCACGGACCAGCTGGCCCGAACCCTCCGCCGGGAGGGGAAGCGGGTGGGGATCCTGGCGGTGGATCCCACTTCCCCGTTCAGCGGCGGCGCGATCCTCGGGGACCGCATCCGCATGGGCCGGGTGGCGCCGGATCCCGGCGTCTTCATCCGCAGCATGGCCACCCGGGGAGCCCTGGGGGGCCTGGCCCGCTCCACCCAGGACGCCATCGACGTCCTGGACGCCGCGGGCTTCGACGCGATCCTCGTCGAAACCGTGGGGGTGGGCCAGGACGAGGTGGACGTGGCCTCCTGCGCCCACACCTGCGCGGTGGTGCTGGTGCCGGGGCTCGGCGACGAGATCCAGGCCATGAAGGCGGGACTGATGGAAGTGGCGGACATCTTCGTGATCAACAAGGCGGACCGGGAGGGGGCGGAGCAGCTGGAGGCGGATCTGGAAGCGATGAAGTCCCTGGACATGCCCGCGGGCTGGGATCCCCCCGTGGTGCGCACGGTGGCGGCCTCCGGGGAAGGGGTGCCGGATCTGCTCGGGCAGATCGAGGCCCATGGGGCCTGGCTCCGCACCGGGGAAGGGGCCGCGCGGAAGGCCCGGGAGCGGGCGCGCCTGCGCTTCGAGCACCTCCTGGCGGAGGAGGCCGCCCGCCGCGCCAAGGCCGCCGCTGGCCCGGAGGCAATCGAGGCCCTGGTCCGGGGGATCGCGGAGCGCCGGCTGGATCCCTATGCCGCCGTCGCCCAGGTGCTGGATGGCCGCCGGTAGGAAGACGGGCCCGGGTCCCTACTTGTGGTAGGGCCCGCCCCGGAGGATCTGGAAGGCGCGGTAGAGCTGCTCCAGGAACAGCACGCGGGTGAGGTCGTGGGGGAAGGTCATGGGGCTGAGGGAGAGCTGCTCCCGGACCGATCGCTTCAGGGAAGGGTCGAAGCCATGGCTGCTGCCGACGGCGAAGGCCAGGCTGTCGCCCCGGTCCATGCGCTCGCCGAGCCAGGCCGCGAAGGCTTCGCTGGTGCGCGGGGGACCTTCGGGGCTCAGCAAGACGGGACAGCGCACCGAGACGAGGAGGGGTCGGAGCCGTTCCGCCTCCTCCCGAAGCTGGTGCGCCGGATCTCCGCGGCCTTCGTTCAGCTCGGTTAATTCCAATCGCGCGCAGGATCTGAGCAGGTCCCGGTAGTGGGCCTCGAGCTGCCGGACGGCCTCCCCT
>JBGASS010000396.1:0-2710 GCA_044229555.1 Holophagaceae bacterium | reverse complement strand
GGGGATCCACGGGCTCCGGATCCCCGCCGGCCATGCCGAAGAAGACCACGCGGCCCCCCTTCCGCACGGCGGCGAAACTCTGCGGGAGGGTGGAGCCCACGGAATCGAAGGCCACGTCCACGCCCCCGCCGGACCAGGCGAGGGCCTCCTGGACCCAGTCCCCGGAATAGAGACGCGCAGCGTCGGCGCCGGCCTCCAGGGCCGCGGCCCGCTTGGCCTCGCTGGAGACGAGGGCGCAGACCCGGGCCCCCAGGAGCTTCGCGATCTGGACGAGGAGCAGCCCCACGCCCCCGGCGGCGGCGTGGACGAGCACCTGTTCGCCGGGTTTCAGCGGGTGGCTGTCCCGCACCAGGTACTGCGCCGTGAGGCCCTGGAGGAGCAGGGCCGCCGCGGTGTCGAAGGGGATGTCGTCGGGCAGGGGGATGAGCTTCTCGAAGGGCACGGCCACCAGCTCCGCGTTGGCGAAGGGGCTGTCGGCGAAGGCGACCCGGGCGCCGGGCCCGAGGGCGCCTCCGTTCGCGGCCTCGACCACCCCCGCGGCCTCGTAGCCCGCGATCCAGGGCGGCTCCCCCGCCAGGTGGTAATGGCCCTTCCGGCGGTAGACATCGGCGAAGTTCAGGCCTATGGCCCGGGTGCGGATCAGCGCTTCGCCGGGCCCAGGCGTGGGATCCGGCAACGCCTCGAGGCGCAGCACCTCCGGCCCGCCGAAGCCCCTGAAGCAGAGGGCCTTCATCAGGCGGCGCTGCTCGCGTCCTGGCCGCTGGCGGGCCGGGGACCGAGCCTGGACTCCACCAGCTCCGTCATGGCCGCCTGGAGGTGGGGCACGCTGAACCCCGTGTCCACGCACATGCCGTGGGGCAGGGCGAGGGGGATCACGTAGGCGGGGACTTCGGCGATCTTGGTGAGGCCCTTCAGCAGCCGGTCCGTGCAGCTCACCGCCACGATGAGGTCCGGGCGGTATTCCCGGGCCTCCCGGTAGGCCTTGTGGCTGCGGTTGGTGATGCGGCTCTCCCATTGGCCCTCGAGCATGGCGTTCATGAAGTCGCCCACGGGGCAAAGGCCGCACTCGTAGCAGTTCTTGATGTCTTCGAAGATCTGGGCCTTGCACTTGGCCATCTGGATGCAGTGGGGAAGGAGCACCAGGGAACGGCGCGCCTTGCGGCCCGCGAAGGCCTGGCGCACCCGGTGGTTGTTCCAGCCGCAGAAGGCGAGGATCCATTCGTCCTCCTTGCCCAGCCTTCGGGCCAGGGGGCGGAAGAGGCGCACCCACATCCCGTCCCAGCGCACGATGCTGCCCCGGTTCCGCAGGTAGCTGTCCCCGGACTTGAAGGTCGGCCATGCCACCGCCAGGCAGGCGATGGCCGCCAGGCTCCACCAGCCGAAGAGTCGGGGCTGGACCAGGGCCGCGGCGAGCGCCCCGGCCATGCCCAGCAGCGGCACGCCCCGGCGGACCCAGAGGAAGGGTCCATAGCGCTCGGCCGGGAGGGTGGCGGGGGTCATGACTCCATTTTGGGTCGAAAGCGGGGATCGCGAGCCTGAAATCGCAAAGCGCAGGGCCGGTTCACTTGGCCGCGCTGGCGAGGCCCACGAGCTTTTTGAGGTCATCGTCCTTCCAGCGGATGCCGCCGCCGAAGAAGAAGGTGCGGAGGTCCTTGTTGGCGAGGTCCTGCCAGCCGGCGCTCAGGTAGAGGTTCTTCCAGAGCTGGTAGCTGCTGGTGATCCGGTAGCGCGGCTTCTCCTTGCCGTCGCGCTTGGTGAAGTCGTAGGCCAGGGCCCCGAGCCGGAAGCGGTCGTCCATCGTCCGGAATTCGGCGCCGCCGCCGCCCTTGCCCTCCACGATGCCGGCGCTCAGCACCCAGTTGTCCCCGAGCCGCTTCGCGAACTGGGCGGAGACCGTGAGGGCCTGGTCGGACGTGATGTTCCGGGTCTTCTCCTGCACGTCCACCGGCAGGCCGGTGAAGGGGTCGATCCGCGTGATGGTGCGCGTGGAGTCCAGGATCTTGCCGTCCGGCGTCGAATTCAGCTGGATGGCGTACCAGTAGTCCTTGCGGGGCACGAGGTCGATGCCCAGGCCGGTCTGGCTGTCGCCCCGGCTGGTCCAGCGGTTGGCGCTGAGGTCCAGGCGGAGGTCCATGGCCTTGTAGCCGCTCAGCATCTCGTTCACGTTGTCCACCGCCGTGTTGATCTTCTTGATGGTGGTCTCGTCGGTGAGCAGCTTGCCGATGGTGCCCTCGCCCCGGTCCAGCTTGGCGGTGATGGACTTCAGGTTGGCGGAGGTCTCCTGGAAGCTGTTGGCGAGCCTGCGCACGTCCTGCATGGCCCCCTTCAGCTCGGGGCGGTTCTCGGCGATCAGCCCGTTGAGGTTCTTCCCCAGGTCCTCGAACTGGGTGGCGAGCCGGGGCAGGCGCTCCCGCAGGTCTCCGCTCATGGCCTCGACGTTGGCCATGGTCCGGTTGATGGACCCGTGGTTCTCCTGGGCCATGGTCCGGATCTCCGCCGTGAGCATGCGCACGTTGTCCACGATCTCGTCCAGCTTGGCCCGGCCGGCCTCCCCGCCGATGCTCTGGTTGAGGGAGTAGGTGATGCCCTTCACGTCCTGGCCGATGGCTCCCATGGTTTCCATGAGCTGGTCGAGGCTGACGGAGGTCTTGCTCTTGATGGGCTGGTCCTCCTCGTGGGGTCCCCGCTCCGCGTGGCCCACGTCCAGGTC
>JBGASS010000395.1:0-2713 GCA_044229555.1 Holophagaceae bacterium | reverse complement strand
CCTGGAACGCGGCTTCATCGTGGTGAACGCCGACGTCTGCCTCATCGGCGAGCGCCCGAAGATCAGCCCCCACCGGGAGCGCATGCGGGACACCGTGGCCCCCCTGCTAGGCCTGGATCCCGAGGACCTGAACGTGAAGGCCACCACCTCCGAGAGGCTCGGTTTCACCGGAAGGGGCGAAGGCCTCGCGGCGATGGCGGTGGTCCTGATCGAGCGGGCGACGGGCTGAGGCGGGCCCGTCCGGCCCCTTGAGCTAGGCGCGGGTTTCCCCTCCAGACGCGGGTCCGCCCGATCCCCGCGACAGCCATTCCCGCGCGATGGCCCGGAGCGCCGGCTCCGCATTCGCCTCCGGATCCTCGAGCACCGCTTCGAGCAGGTGCTTCTGCAGGTCGCCCAGCCAGGGGCCGCCGGGCCTCTCCGCCAGGTCCATGAGGGCGCGGCCGTGCAGCGCCAGGTCCGCAGCCCGCAGGGGCGGCCGGGAGGCGGCGATGGCCCGCATGCGGTTCATCACGGCCTCGTGGTCCGTCCGGCGGGGCTCCTCCCCGAAGCCCTTGCCCAGCTGGTCCGCGAGGCGGAAGGCGCCCCAGCGTTCCAGGCCGAGGCCGTCCTCGCCGAGGCGGCGCAGGAAGCGGCGGCAGGCGGCGCTGCTCCAGGCCCCGTCCGGATGGGTCCCGTGGTGGCGGACCAGGGCCAGGACGTCGGCGATCAGCTCGTTGCTGGCCTTGAGGCGGCGCAGGAGGGTTTCCACGAGCTTCAGGGACAGGCCCTCGTGGCCGAAGAAATGGACCTCCCCGTCCGCCCCCATGGAGCGGGTCCCGGGCTTGCCGGCGTCGTGGAGCAGCGCGGCCCAGCGCAGGCCCGGGTCCGGCGGCGCCGCGGCCACCACCTCCAGGGTGTGCTCCCACACGGGGAAGCGGTGGTGGCGGTTCTGGCCGCAGCCGATCAGCGCCCGCAGCTCCGGGGTCCAGAGGTCCAGCAGGCCCGTATCGGCGAGGAGCTGCAGGCCGCCCTTGGGGTCCGCGCCGCAGAGCAGCTTGGTGTGCTCCACGAAGACCCGTTCCGCCGCGACCCTGGCGGCCACGTCGAGGCACCGGGGAATGGCCTCGCGGGTGCCGGCCTCCAGCTGGAAGCCCAGCTGGGAGGCGAAACGGCAGGCGCGGAAAGGCCGCAGGCCATCCTCCCGGAATCGCTGCTCGGGGTCGCCCACGGCGCGGATGAGGCGCGCGTCCAGGTCCGCGCGGCCCCCGAAGGGGTCCACGAGGCGGTCCTTCCAGCCGGGCGCCTCCACGGCCTCCACGGGCAGGGCCAGGGCGTTGAACGTGAAGTCCCGGCGGGCCAAGTCCTCCCGGAGGCTCACCCCCAGGCGCACGGCGTCGGGCCGCCGGCCGTCGCTGTAGCCCTCGTCTCCGCGGAAGGTGGTGATCTCCACGGCGTGGCCCTGGGACAGCAGGGTCACCGTCCCGTGCTGCAGGCCCGTGGGGATGGCGCGCAGGCCCGCGGCCCGGGCCCGTCCCAGGACCTCCTCGGGCATGAGGGCCGTCGCGAGGTCCCAGTCGCCCACCGCGCGGCCCAGGAGCCGGTCCCGCACCGCGCCGCCCACGGCGTGGAGCTGGGCTCCGGGCCCGAGGGCCGCGGCGATGGGTTCGAGAAAAGCCGTCAAGGAGCCCCTTCGGCGAGCTTCCGCAGCGCCTCGCCCTCCACACGGCAGGTCAGCCAGTCGTGCATCACCTTCGCGCCCATGGCCTCGTAGAACTGGATGCTCGGCGTGTTCCAGTCCAGGACCTGCCACACGTAGCGGCTGCAGCCCTTGTCCACGGCGATGCGGGCGAGGCGCTGCAGCAGGACCTTGCCGATGCCGCAGCCCCGGAACTCCGGGCGCACGAAGAGGTCCTCCAGGTAGAGGCCCGGCCGGCCCTCCCAGGTGCTGAAGTTGAAGAAGTAGAGGGCGAAGCCCGCGTCCCGCCCCTCCCACTGGGCGAGCTCGCAGAAGATCAGCGGAGCGTCCCCGAACATGTGCCGTTCGAGGTCGGCGGGAGTGGCGACGGCCTTTTCCGGCGCGCGCTCGTACTCCGCCAGCTCGCGGATGTAGGCGAGGATGAGGGGGATGTCGGCGGGGGTGGCTTGGCGGACCGTCAGCATGGATTCATGCTACCTCCATGGACCGCGCCGCCGCCCTTTCCCTCCACGAAGCCATGCTGCTCACGAGGCTCACGGAGGAGCGCCTGGTGAAGCTCTTCCGCCAGGGCCACACCATGGGCAGCGTCTACCGCAGCCTGGGCCAGGAGGCCACCGCCTGCGCCACCGCCATGGCCCTGGGGGAGGAGGACCTCATCGCCCCCATGATCCGCAACCTGGGCTCCATGTTCGTGCGCGGCGTCAGCCCCCTGGAGGTCTTCCTGCAGTACCTGGGCCGGGCCACGGGGCCCACCCGGGGCCGGGAGCACAACAACCACTTCGGGGACGTGGCCCGGGGGCTGATCGCGCCCACCTCCATGCTGGGCGCCCTCATCCCCGTCTGCGCCGGGGCGGCCCTGGCCATCCAGCAGAAGCGCCAGCAGCGGGTGGTCATGACCTGGATCGGCGACGGCGGCTCCTCCACCGGCGCCTTCAGCGAGGGGCTCAACTTCGCCGTGGTGCAGAAGCTCCCCCTCATCGTGGTGGGGGAGGCCAACGGCTGGGCCTACAGCACGCCCCCCGAGAAGCAGATGAAGGG
>JBGASS010000394.1:0-2735 GCA_044229555.1 Holophagaceae bacterium | reverse complement strand
GCCCTCGTCGGCGAGGAGCCAGGCTTCGGGCAGGCCCGCGAACCAGGCCCACAGGGTGCCCGGCGTGCGGGAAAGCAGGGCTTCGGCTTCGTTCAGATCCAGGGACATGCCCCACCTCCTGGCCTCCAGGCTGGGCGGAGGCCTCGCCCCGTCCAGGCCTTCCCGGAGCGCTTGACGAATTGAAAGGCCACTCCCATTCCCGTCAGGCCGCGAGGATGCCCGCCGCCAGGGGCTCCAGGCGCGCCAGGGCCTCGGCGATGTCGGCGTCGGCGAGATCCCGGTGGGTGATGAAACGCAGGCTCGAACCCACGGGCAGCACCCGCACGCTGGCGGCCTCCATCAGAGAAATGGCCTTCGCGGTGTCCGGCACGGGGACCAGGAGGATGTTGGTTTCCGGCTCGGGCAGCGCGAAGCCGAGCTCCCGCAGCCCCGCCGCCAGGGCTTTCGCTTTCGCGTGGTCCTCCCCGAGGCGCGGCAGGTAGTCCAGGGCCACGAGCCCCGCGGCCCCCATGACGCCGCCCTGGCGCACGCCGCCCCCCAGCATCTTGCGGACGCGCCGGCCTTCTTCCACCAAGCCCTTGGAGCCCGCCAGCAGCGAGCCCATGGGCGCGCCGAGGCCCTTGCTGAGGCAGACGCTCACCGTATCCGCGCCGGCGGCGAGGTCGGCCAGGCCGCAGGCCTGGGCCGCGGCGGCGTGCCAGAGCCGCGCGCCGTCCAGGTGGATCGCCAGGCCCTTCTCCTGCGCGGCGGCCACCAGGGCGCGGTGCTCCACCAGAGGGATCACCGCGCCGCCGGCGAAGTTGTGGGTGTTCTCCAGGCAGAGCAGCCGCGTGCGCAGCACGTAGTAGGGCCCGGCGTTCCCCGCGGCCCTGCGCACTTGTTCCGCGGTGGGCCGGCCGGGGCCGGCCTCCCAGGGCAGCGCTTCCGGCATGCCGCCGGCGAGCCAGGCCGCGGTGCCCAGCTCGGAGCCCAGCACGTGGGCCTGGGCCGGCGCGAGGAAGCGGTCGCCCCGCTTCAGGTGCAGCATCATGGCCACGGCGTTGGCCATGCAGCCCGTGGGGGTCCAGAGGGCCGCCTCCATCCCAAGCAGCTCCGCCACCCGGGCTTCGAGCCGCATGAGGGTGGGATCGCCCTCCAGGACGTCGTCGCCGACTTCCGCCGAGGCCATGGCGGCCCGCATCTCCGGAGATGGCTTCGTGACGGTGTCGGAGCGGAAGTCGAGGGGTCGCATCCGAGAAGCATTCCATAAACCGGGAGGCATCCCCGCACCCAATGGCCGGGCAGGCACCGTCTTTCCAGGGGGGCCCTCCCGGCCGGATGGAAGGATAGGGACGCGGGGTCCGCCCGGAGCGAGCATGTAACCTGGAGGATTCGGGAGTTCCTCCATGCAGCTGTGGCACGCGATCCTGCTGGGCCTCATCCAGGGCCTGACCGAATTCCTGCCGGTCTCCTCCACCGCCCACCTGACCCTGGCGGAGCACCTCCTCATCGGCCGGGGCATGCCCCTGGCCTTCGACGTGCTGCTCCACGTGGGCACCCTGCTGGCCCTGGTCGTCTACTTCCGGAAGGAGCTGGGCCGCGTCGCCCTGGGCCTCGCCGGGAAGGACGTTGAAGGCCGCCGCCTGGCCCTGTGGCTCCTCCTGGCCATGATCCCCACGGGCATCCTCGGGCTCGCCACCCGGACGGTCAAGGAGGCGGCCAAGGACCACCTCTGGGTCTACGGCCTGGGCCTCCTCCTCACCGCCTGGATGCTCTTCGCCGCCAACGAGCGCTCGAAGGAGAAGCCCGGCCAGGACCTGGAGGCGATGACCGCCAAGGACGCCTTGGCGGTGGGCGCCATCCAGGGCCTGGGAGGCGGCTTCGGCCTCTCCCGCAGCGGCAGCACCATCGCCGTGGGCGTCTTCCGCGGCCTGAAGCTCCCGGCTTCGGCGCGCTTCAGCTTCCTCCTCGGCATCCCCACCATCGCCGCCGCGGCCCTGGTGGAGACGAAGGACCTCGTCAAGTCCCTCCTGAAGCACCAGCCCCTTCCCGCGGAGCTCGCCTTCCCCGGCGGCGGCGTGAGCCCCGCGGTGGCCTGCGCCGTGGGGGTGCTGGTGAGCGCGGCGGCGGGCTACCTCGCCATCGGCCTCCTGGACCGCTTCACGACGCAGCCCAAGCTGAACGGTTTCGCCTTCTATTGCCTCTGCATGGGGGCACTGCTGCTGATCCTCGGGACCGTGGGCGTGGAAGGGTTCAAGTACGTCCACGGGATGCCCGCGACCCGCTGAACTCCGCTGAGCCCGCTCCGGTCCCCGTTCGCCGGTGGCCCCGGACATTCCACCGA
This sequence comes from Holophagaceae bacterium, assembly GCA_044229555.1. Lineage (GTDB taxonomy): Bacteria > Acidobacteriota > Holophagae > Holophagales > Holophagaceae > JADJVL01. The sequence goes on along the minus strand of JBGASS010000394.1, from coordinate 412 downwards.
CCGCCCGGCGGGAGGGCCGCCGGCCTCCCTAGACTGGGCTTTCCCCGCCGAGGTCCCCATGATCCGTCTCGTTGACGTGCACAAATCCTTCACCGTGAAGGACCGAAAGACCCGCAAGCCCAAGCGCATCGACGCCGTGCAGGGCATCTCCTTCCAGGTGAAGGCCGGCGAGATCTACGGCCTGCTGGGCCCCAACGGCGCCGGCAAGAGCACGACGCTGCGCATGATCGCCTCCCTGATGGCGCCGGACGCGGGCTCCGTGGAGGTGTGCGGCATCGACGCGGTGAAGGAGCCCGACCGCTCCCGCGCCACCGTGGCCTACCTGGCCACGGACATGAACGTCTACGAGCGCTTCACCCCCCGGGAGCTGCTGCGCATGTTCGGCGAGTTCCAGGGCGTGGAGGCCACCGTC
>JBGASS010000393.1:0-2740 GCA_044229555.1 Holophagaceae bacterium | reverse complement strand
GGACATGGAGGCGGCGAAGACCGCCGCCAGCACGAGCCCGATGAGCCCCGCGGGCAGGCTCTGCAGGACGTAGGAAAGGAAGACGTAGTTGGTGTCGTTGCCCCGCCCCGAAGGATCCGCCCGGCGGACGATGGCCACGGCCTCGGTGCGGACCGCGGCGGCCCGGGCGTCCGCGGCCTGGAGGGCCGCCTTGGCCTCGGCCTCCCGGATGGCGTCGCCGCCGTGCCGCGCCGCCACGTAGTCCTGGGCCCTTGCGATGCGCGCCTGGGCCGCCCGGGCGTAGGCGCCTTCGGCCTGCACGTAGGCGGCGGCCTCGGGCCCGGCCTTGGCCAGCCTCACCGCCGCGGGATTGAAGAAGACCGGCGGCGCGGTGAACTGGTAGAAGACGAAGACCATGGCCCCCAGCAGCAGGATGAGGAACTGCATGGGCACCTTCAGAAGGCCGTTGGCCAGCAGGCCCAGGCGGCTCTGGGCCACGCTGGAGCCCGTGAGGTAGCGCTGCACCTGGCTCTGGTCCGTGCCGAAGTAGGAGAGGGCCAGGAAGAAGCCGCCGATGAGCCCGGACCAGAGGTTGTAGCGGTTCGCGAGGTCGAAGGACGTATCGATGGCCTTCAGGCGCCCCAGGCTCCCCGCCACGTGCAGCGCGTCCCCGAAGCTCACCGAGGGGGGCAGCTGGCGGATCACCATGACGCCCGCCACCACCATGCCGACGGTGATGATGAGCATCTGGTAGCTCTGGGCCCAGGACACGGCCTTGGTGCCCCCGCTGACCGTGTAGATCATCACCAGGGTGCCCACCAGGATGATGTCGAAGTGGATGTTCCAGCCCAGGAGCACGGAGAGTACCAGGGCCGGCGCGTAGACCGTGAGGCCCACGGCGAGGCCCCGCTGGATGAGGAAGAGCAGCGCCGCCAGGGTGCGGGTCTTCCCGTCGAAGCGGCCCTCCAGGTACTCGTAGGCGGTGTAGACCTTCAGGCGGTGGAAGATGGGCACCGCGGTGACGGAGAGCACCACCATGGCCAGGGGCAGGCCCAGGTAGAACTGCACGAAGCGCATGCCGTCCGCGTAGGCCTGGCCCGGCGTGGAGAGGAAGGTGATGGCGCTGGCCTGGGTGGCCATGATGGAGAGGCAGATGGTCGTCCAGCGCATGTCGCGGTTGGAGAGGATGTAGGCTTCCGAATCCGTGCGCCGCCGCCCCTTCCAGAGCCCCACCAGCACGATGAAGGCCAGGGACGCCGCGAGGATGGCCCAGTCCAGGCGGCTCACGAGAAGAACCGGCCGAAGGCGTGGAAGAGCAGGATGTCGAGGAGCAGCATGCCCAGCACCAGGGCGTAGATGCGGTTCCAGGTGCCGAGTACCGGTGGTCCGGGTTCCCGTTCAGGCCGGGGCTCAGTCATGCTTCCCGCCCAGGGCCAGCAGGTTGGCGAAGAGGCGGTAGGCGCCGGGGACGCCTTCGGGGAGTTGGCGGAAAAAGGCGAGGCTCGTGTACACGAAGTGGCCCTTCCCGTGCTCCGCCACGATGAGGCTGCCCTCCTGGTCCGCCTCACCGGCGTCGTGCATGGCCAGCAGGGGCTTGTACTTCGGGTCCCAGCCCTCGGCGTCGTAGAGGCTGCGCTCCTGCACCCAGCCTTCGAAGTCCGCCGCCGTGATCTTGTTGGGCCACTGGAAGGCCGGGTGTTCCGGGGCCAGGATCCGCACCGCCGCCCGCTCCTCGGTCACGCGCTTGCGGCCCACCTTGAAGGGATAGGGCCCGATGGCCTGGGTCACCATGTCCGCGTTGATGCCCGGGAAGCCCGCGTTCACCGTGTAGAGGACGATCTCGGTGCCGCCCCCAGGCGGTCCTTGGCCGAGACCAGGGCCGAGCGGGTGTTGAAGGCCCGCACCCCCAGGACGATGGCGTCGAAGTCCTGGAGGTCCCGGGTGGCCAGGGCCTCGTCGGAGAGCAGCTCCACCTCGTAGCCCAGGCGGCGCAGGCTCTGGGGGATCTCGTCCCCGGCGCCCATGACATAGCCGATGCGCTTGCCGTTGTGCTTCAGGTCGAAACGCTCCAGGCGCGCCGCGGCCTCCGGCAGCAGGGTCTGGAGGGGGATGTGGGGATGGTCCAGACGCTGCAGGCCCCGGGCAGGCTGGAAGCCGGCGCCGGTGTCCACCGCCACCCGCAGCTCCCCGGAGGCGGCCTGGGCCGGCGGCGTAAGCCGGAACGTGAAGGACTGCTCCTCCCCCGACCGCGTGAAGGTGAAGGCCTTCTCCGCAGGTTCGGCGCGCCAGCCTTCCGGCACCTGGATGCGGACCTGGGCCGAAGCCTTGGCCGCCCCCGCCACGACCTTCAGGGTGACCTCCTGGGCGCGCGCCTCCCCGAAGACCTGCACCCGCTCGGCGAGGTTCACCAGCACCGGCGGCACCACCACGAAGGGCTGGTAGCGCTCCCCCTGCACCGGATCCCGGAAGCGGTAGCGCAGGGGCACGGTGACGTCGAAGACGGCGCCCCCGTGGCCCAGGCGGGCGCGCAACTGGTAGGGGCTGGGGGACTCGGGCTGGTTCCGCCAGGCCTGGGCCCCGGGGCCGCCCAGCCAGTGGGGCTGGCCCAGGGGCGCGGTGGCGGGTAGCAGCACCTCGAAACTCTCCTTGCGGACCTGGTTGTCCACCAGGGGCTGCTGGAAGGAGCGGAGCTGCACCGGCGTCACGCCCTCCGGCGTGACGGCCTCCAGGGCCAGGGATTCGAGGCTGAGGCCCGCGTCCC